>DAINQQ010000214.1:0-9575 GCA_036742645.1 Flavitalea sp. | reverse complement strand
GGTGCTGACCAGTCAATGCGATTGACTAAAGCCTTTTAATAAAACCTATTTCTCATGTGCATCAATTTTGATGTGCATTACGAGCCCCTTGTCTAAGGGGCTTTAAAGTTTTTGAGCCACATCTTACTAACTTAGCTGAAAAAGGAAGCGGAAGTATAAGGTTATAATGCGCCAATTCTTTATTGATCCTTAACAATAAGAATGCAGTTGAGGTATTCCATATGAACTACAGCTATGAATCTATTGCTGAAAATATTTTTAATTGTACTGGCGGTTTATATCCTGGTTTGTATATTACTATTCATCTTCCAGGAGCGGCTAATTTTCTTTCCGGAAAAAATACACAACGACTACAAATTCTCGTTCGACCAGGACTTTGAGGAGATCAACCTCAAGACAAACGACCAAAAATTGTTACATGGTCTTTTGTTTAAATCAAAAAATTCAAAGGGGTTGATTTTTTATTTGCATGGTAATGCCGGTTCGGTAAAGTCGTGGGGTGAGGTTGCAAGATCATATACAGATTTAGATTATGATGTGTTTATGGTAGACTATCGTGGGTTTGGAAAAAGCGAAGGCACGCTCAGCGACCAAAATCAGTTATATGAAGATTTGCAAATTGCTTATGATGAGATGAAGTCAAGGTATGGTGAAGACAGAATCGTTGCTTTAGGGTATTCGATAGGCACAGGTCCCGCGACCAAGATAGCATCGACAAATAAGCCGAGAATGTTGATCTTACAAGCGCCGTATTATAGCTTGAAAGATATGATGAAACGGAACTATCCCATCATTCCGACTTTCATTTTAAAATATCAATTTGAAACAAACGAATATATCAAGGATTGCAGCATGCCGATTGTGATCTTTCATGGAACTAAAGATGAAGTAATTTATTACGGTTCATCCATCAAGCTTAAAAAACTGCTGAAGCATTCGGATACTTTAATCATATTAGAGGGACAACAACATAACGAGATCACAGACAACCAGGAGTATCAAAGAGAGATACGGAGACTCCTTACTTCTTTATAGCGCTGGTCCGGAAAGCTGACAGCAACGATAGTAAACAAATTCACCATCTGTTCAGCCTTAGTGAATTAGCTATCGGTAAGTACGTTAACAATAGTTTACATCAGCCCTCCTTGCATATCAAAAAATGTTTTTAGACTTTGTATCAGAATCTACGGATAATCCGTTAAGTATTTACCCTAAATCGAACCTATGTCAACATCTCTACTTAAAAGTTTATGTTTCGTGATATTCCTGGCGGCCTGCGCCACCAGGCCACGACACAGCGCTCAAAATACTTCGAACAACGCGGTTGATACTGCAAAATTCGATCAGCCTCTTGTTCCAGGCGACAACAAGCCATTATCTCTTCATGATCTTCCGCAAACTCAGGATGGCGGCTTTGTTCTATCGCCCGGTTTTTATGAAGCCTCCTTTAAAACTTATTGTCTGCAACCGGGAACTCCTGATCCACGACCGTTGGATGCATATTTACAAGGACCAGTAATGGGCTATCGAAAAGAAATTATAGAATCGGTACTAACGAACTCGAAGAACAAGTCGGACATTGACCAAAGGAATATTCAACTGTTGTTATGGTCTGTAGTAAGTGGTTCTAATTTCAACAGCCTTTCTCACCGGGTTCAGGCAGATGCCGCGAGACTGTTGACGCCCAAGCAAATTTTTGAATTGAAGGGCGGAGTGCTCGGTGCTATAAAAGAAATTTCTTATGCATCCGGAATACTAAATGCGAACAAAGACATACAACGTCTCTTTGAGATGGGAACCTCATCTTATGAAAGTTTCGAGCGGTTAGCCGTTCTCCAGCAGCCTTCCCAAATTAAAAGGACCGGCATAAAATACGATCAATGGTACAAGCAGAGAGACAATTATTACATCAGATATTTCCCAGAGAGCTATAAGAAAGTGCGGATGCAAATCTATGTACCGGATGGGTTATTAGATTCCGATGGTAAAGTTGGTGGGGAATATTTGGTATTCGATCCGACGGGTCAACAAGCGATACCAGCGTATACAAACGCTCAGCGGTTAGGCATCGGAGGACCGGTGCTCGAAATTGTTAAGGTGATCATACAAGTACATAAAAAAACAGGCACCATAAACAAATCACCTCAAAAAACACCAGACCCTCAGCCTAGGGATAAAAAGTACTAATCTCGAGGCTTTGTGGCAGCTTTGCGATCTTTTGCTTCGTTTGTGGTTCAACACCATTCACCGCGAAGAGCGTAGAGTGAATCGCAGATGTTGGCTAAGAATGACTCAAGGTTTGGGTGTTTTGAATAAACCAGCTTTTCAATCCTTGAAGCGCACTATCTCTTCTGATGGAATTGCGCCCACCGAATTATTCTTCGATGCAACTGTGTTGATGTTCACTAGCATCAACTTTTGTATTTTTAATCCAGCATTGATCGTCTAAAGCCCTGCCAAATTTTTTCAATTATGTGGAATACAAATACTCTGTGGTTTGAGGTCTCAATAGTTTCAATCTTTTTTCTATTGGGTCATATGTTCCTGGGACATTTTGAAGAAAGAAGTCCTCGTTGGAGGAAATTGGTGAAATATATCATAACCCTGGTTATCATTGTTACTTTATCCATATGGCTTGGAAGGGCCGTTGCCCTAATAACGTTGTGTGTGTCTTTAATTCCCGTAATTTATATTCACGGAATAATGTTACCACGAAAGGGTATTAACGGATGGACAGGCGAACCGAAATCAAAATATTACGAGTTTCGTGGATGGGACAAAAATATCTTTGCTGATACAAAGAAGAACACAGAAAGTAAGGTTGATTGACACAATAGATATTCAACGGCTACCCGAATAAAAATAAGCTACGTAGCTGTCAATTATGAATAGATCAGGATTTGAATAACAACTTTTACATACCGCAAGCATCTCATCATAAGAACGTAATCCATTCCATTTGGCAGATAGAACGAATCAATCCTTATTACAATGAGAATATAATACCCAAGGGTATTGTGGAGATCATTTTTAATTTTGATAATAGCGATCCGATTGCTGCTTTGGTCGGGAGTAAGCAATACCATTTGTCAAGATGTTTTATAAATGGCTTCAACACATTGCCGATACGACTTCAGCTTCCACCGCAGCAAGAATTTTTTGGAGTTCGGCTACAACCCATGGCAGTAAAGAAAATCGTTGGAGCACCGGGTTGCAAGTTCCTGGATATTCCAGTCGATTTAACACTCGTTGATCGAAATTTAAGCACTCTCTGGCATCAGCTTGCCGAACAGAAGAATTTTAGGAATAGAATATTAGCCTTCCTTAGTTGGATTGATCAAAAACTTCCCGAATTGCACCCGCAGGAAAAACTAATAAATGAATTCTTATGTTCGATCAACCAACATGACCTGTCGGTCGCTGACCTCGCAAACAGTTTATGTTACTCGCCTCGCCATTTGTCCAGGAAACTGTCTGAAGCAACGGGAATTAATACAGAAGAAATCCTCCTGTACAAAAAATACCTGCATGCAGTACATCTGATCCATAATACAGAACTCTCGCTTACTCAAATTGCCTATCAGAGCCACTTCTCTGACCAATCACATTTTATCAGGACATTTAAAGCATACGCCACACTAACGCCGGGAGAATACAGGAAGAATAAAAGCCGGTTAGAAGGCCATCTATATAAGAATGTCCGTTAAATACAATTTTGTGTTTTGAATTGTGGCAATCTTCGCATTAAAAAAACACATGAAAAATTTAGTCCTATTCGGATCAGTCATAATTGCCAGTGGGCTTTTGCTTGTGAATATTTACACATCGCTGATTGATGCCAAATCATGGGGAAGTGACATCCCAAATTCGATTGCCACAGCAAGGGAATATTTTAAGACAACAAATCCCGGAAATTTTTTCCGGCTCTTTTCCCCCATTAACCAGGTTCTGGCGCTGCTCGCTCTTATCTTATTTTGGAAGGTCGCACCTTCTACCCGGCTGTATTTAGGCCTGGCGCTGGTAATGTATGTATCAGCAGATGTGATGACATTTGCTTTTTTCCACCCCAGGAACAAAATCATGTTCGGGACAGCAGATCTTAACAATGTGAGTTTGCTCAAACAGGTATGGTCAGAATGGAGTTCAATGAATTGGATACGTTCTCTTATTATTTTAATGGGGGTCTTTTTCTCGTTTTTATCGCTGCATAGGATTTATTTTATGCATATGAAACAACAACTCGCCATGGACGTTCGATCGGTTATGGAAATGGCAACCGTATAAAAAATATATATAAAATCGTTTAAGGTAAAACCACCGGTTTAAATCAGAAATATGAATAAAAAATACTTCGTGCTGTATTTGCTTCCTTCAAGACCTGACTTTGCTCAAACGATGACCGATGAAGAGCGGTCAATTATGGGAGAACATGTGGCCTACTGGATGGAAAAAATGAACCAGGGCAAGGTCGTAACATTTGGACCGGTTCTGGACCCGGAAAGTATATACGGACTTGGTATTATTTCGGTCGACGATGAACAAGAATTGAATTCATTTATTGACCACGACCCGGCCGTAAAAATTAATAAGTATGAATTTTTTCCAATGATGGCAACTGTTGCTGATTCATTGAATATGGCGAGTTCTTGATTGATGGACAAAGGTAGCTACGAAATTCCAGCGTCTTCACAAAGATGATTTCCATACACAACTTGAGATATCTTGTGCTTATTTGCGCGGATTAATCCATGCTAATCCGTAAAATCCGTGGCTGTAACAATTACGAGATTCTGTGCAAGAAGATTCGTGATAATTACTGCCGCGGATTAGCACGGATTAAATTGCGGGAATTATCTTGGGCTGTGTATGGAAATCATCGCCTCCAAGACGCTGAAACTTCGTGGCGACCTCACTTTCCGCCCCGCGGCTTGACACCTCTAGCGAGACGGCGTCCAGGATTTTTTTCGTTTTTGCGAGAGCGCCACAATCACGGCAGAGGCAATAACTACCCCTATAACTAATTTCTTCACCGTTGCCTTCCGGTTATACTTCCATTCTGCGTGCCATCCTCTCTCAGCAAAAATGTTTGGAATATGTCCACGTTTAATATCGTCAACAATTCCTTCAATCATATTTACACGGTCTGCCAGTATCAGTGTCATCCAGTGAGCAGCATTGCCCTCGCTGAATTTAAATGCATAACGACGAAGGGCACCGCTCCAGCCAGAAGGCGGAGTGGATGTACCGAATACGCGTGTTACCCCCGGCCGCTCATTTGAATGAAGCACCTCGATGTTTATCGGTTGTTGCGGCGCCCGCTCATAATTAAGCCGGTCGTGATCGGCACCCGTATAATTTTTCATTGGATAAGTTGGTTCATTTTCAGGATCCGCATCCATCCCCCAACCGGGAATGTCTTTTGGACTGTTTGCTATTTTCCGATCTGCATCGGTAGGTATTTTATCCTCAAGTTTCTGTTTATTTTTATTAATGATGGTTTCCATATAATTTAATTTAGGCCACTCTGGCTGATGGAGGAATAAGAATCGGTTTTATACAATTGTCTCGTTTCGCAGAAAAAATATGATATGCCTCTGACACTTCTTCCAAAGGAATTCTATGTGTGATAATTCCTTTCGGATTAAGTCGTCCAGACATTACATGATCAATCAGTCTCGGTAACAAGCGTTTGACAGATGCCTGATTCGCTCGTATGGTAAGCCCCTTGTTGACTACATTACCAATCGGAACAAGATTCCATGTAGGACCGTATACACCCACGACTGAAACAATGCCTCCCTTTTTTACAGAGTTGATTGCCCACATCAAGGCCGTTGCTGAACCTGCCTGTAATAACGTTTTTCTCCCTGTTATTGTTTGCAGCGCGTTGCCTGCAGCTTCGCATCCCACAGCATCAATACATACGTCGGCCCCAAAGTTGTCAGTCGCCTTCTTTAGGAATACAACCGGGTCGTTCATCGATTTGAAATTATACGCCTCACATTTCGAATAGTTTCTTGCAAATTCAAGCCTGTATTCAAGGTGGTCGATGATGATCACACGTCCTGCCCCGAAGAACCACGAACACCTTGCCGCCATAATTCCTATCGGACCTGCACCAAACACCACTACTGTGTCACCCTTTTTGATTCCTCCCATCTCGGCTGCCTGGTAACCGGTTGGGGTGACGTCTGTTAAAAGTACCGCATCATCCAGGTCCATTCCTTCCGGAATTAATGTCGGACCCACATCGGCGTAAGGGACTCTGACATATTCTGCCTGTCCACCATCATAACCCCCAGCAGTATGTGAATATCCAAATACCCCGCCCAGGGCTGTAGCTTCTGGATTTGATTCATGACAATTACTGTACAATTCCTGTTTACAAAATGAGCAGCTTCCGCAGGCGATATTGAAAGGCACCAATACACTATCACCTGGTTTCAATTTCTGAACCCCCGGCCCTACCTGCTCCACCACACCTGTAAATTCATGTCCAAAAGTCATCCCGACACGCGTATCAGGAACCAGGCCATGATACAGATGAAGGTCTGATCCGCAAATACAGGACCGCGTCACCCGCACGATTGCGTCATTGGGATGAAGGATTTCGGGATAAGGCCTGTTAAAATCCGCACGAACTCTGAATGGTCCCCGGTAATTCATTGCTAGCATAATCTTTCATTTAATGAGATTTCGAATTTGTTTGCTGATTATTAGCCAAGCATTTGAGGCGGCTACTTTCTGGAGATGTCACACAATATTTGTGTGAATCATCAATCAAAACTTTGCTAAAAAAAACGTGCCTAATCCTATCGCTGAGCATGGTTAGTATAGTAATACATGAACACATTTCAAATGGGTAATCTTTCAAGTGCGACTCAACGTGGTATGAAATCTCAGCAAACGGAGCAATTATTATAATTTCAAAAAGTTTAGCTCAATCTTCCCTGTGTCCTTTGCGCCGCCCTCTGTTAACCTCGGTAGTTAGATGAAACCAATGGACAGCGTTTCTTAAAACTGATGAGGAGGTTTAGAGAGGATGGCACAGAGGTAATAGATTAAAAGCAGGTTTGGTGCCGAATGACATTTGCAATATGAGGAATAACGTATACTATGTAGCCGCTTCGATTGATGGATTTATTCCAAGGCGTGATCATTACATTGAAGATTCACAGCCGAGGGTTCCGGAGTAATGAAATATCTCGAAGACCTTCAAACATTTCGATACGGTTGTCATGGGCAAAAAAACATATGAGTTTGGCTACCGATACGGTCTTAGCCCGGCCAGCCGGCTTATCAGCATATGAAGCAATATATTTTTTCGAACAGCTTAATCTTTGATAAACCAAACGCAAACGTTCGTGTGTGTCCAAGAGATCTGACATCATAAAACGGCTAAAGGAAGAAAAAGGCACGGATATCTATTTATGTGGAGGAGGTGATTCTGCTGGATAGTTACTCGATAACGGGCAAATTGATATTCTAAAATTGAAATTGAATGCACTGATACTCGGACAGGGAATACGGTTATTTGGAAACTCGAAAAAGATTTTCAGACGGAACTTGTTGAGAGTACGTTATACAGCAAAATGGACTTCAAATAATCACATCATAAAATAAAGTATCCAGAACGAACATCGAATTAGATCAAGCCAGTTTGCCGGCTAACCGACACTATAATTACTTCTCCTTTCACCGACCTGTTGCCTCCACATTGCATAATAGAGTCCTTTTCCTTCTAATAGCTCATCATGGGAGCCTATCTCCGAAATTTTTCCTTTCTCAAGAACATAGATAACATCTGCATGCATGATCGTTGAGAGGCGGTGGGCGATCAGTATCGTGATCTGCTCCTTGCTATGTGTCACGTCGCGAATGGTGTTCGTAATATCTTCCTCCGTTAATGAATCAAGCGCTGAGGTTGCCTCGTCGAAAATAAGCAGCCTTGGATTTCTCAACAAAGCACGAGCGATGGAGATACGCTGCTTTTCTCCCCCGGATAATTTCATACCACCTTCCCCCAGCACAGTTTCAATTCCTTTTTCCGATCTTTTCAACAAGTTGGTACAGGAAGCCTTGTGCAAAACCTTTATTATCTCCTCATCGGTAGCATCCGCCTTCACAAATAACAGGTTCTCTTTAATTGTTCCTGCAAACAACTGAGTATCCTGGGTTACAAATCCAATCCGCCTTCTTAACTCATTATAACGTATCTCTGATGAAGACACGCCATTGAATAAAATTGAGCCTGAAACGGGATGATAAAGTCCTACCAGCAATTTTACCAGAGTAGACTTCCCCGAACCTGAGGGACCAACAAAAGCAATCGTTTCTCCAAGGTTTACTTTAAAGGAGACCCCATCGATCGCATTTATCTTTGCTGTTTTGTGTCGGAAAACAACATTACCGAATTCGATATTTACAAGAGGGCCTGTTTCGACGGGAGCATCGGGCCTGCCTTCAATCGGCTTCTGCATCAACTGGTCGAAGTTGTTGATGGATGCTTCTACTTCACGATAACTAAGAATAATATTTCCCAAATCCTGCAGGGGACCGAAGATCGAAGTAGAGATGAACTGCATTGCAATAAGTTCACCGGTACTTAACACATCGCGGAAGATCAGCCAGAGAAGAATGAACAAGATAGATTGACGCAGAAAGTTCAGTGTCGTTCCCTGCAAAAAGGAAAGGGTTCGCACCCGCTTTGTCTTCATCATTTCCAGATCATAAATCTTTTTGGTCTGGATCTTTAGCCTGCGTATTTCCGGGAACGTTAGACCAAGACTTTTTACCAATTCTATATTACGCAGCGACTCGGTGATCACTCCCGACATTTTATTTGTTTCCCTGTTAATTGATCTTTGTACAGTCTTTATCTTTTTACTTAATAACCCAGTGAGAGAGCCGAGAACCAGTATTCCAACAACAAACACTGGAACCAGCAACCAGTTTTTCGCTACGGAGTACCAGATCAGAAATCCAATTCCGACGATTGAAGAAAAAAGTATATTAATGAAAGAATTGATAAACCTTTCGGTATCTGTTTTTACTTTCTGTAAAATAGATAGGGTTTCTCCACTGCGTTGTTCCTCAAACTCCTGGAACGAGAGCCGGAGTATTTGCTTTAGTCCATCGTTGAAGATCTGCATACCGAATTTTTGGACTGCCTGCCTGGAAAAGTATTCCTGGAATGCCCTGGCAATTCTCGCAGCGATAGAAATCGCGATCGCAATGCCTAACCAGTATAAGACACCATTGATTAATTCCTTTTCGGAAAGGTTCCCAGCATTGGTTGCATAATCATCGATGATCTTTCCAAAAATGATTGGGTCGATCAGGCTAAGCAATTGAGCTATGGCTGCCAACAGAAGCGCCACAAATACCCGCCATCTTTGTTGTTTAAAATATTTCCAGAGAATATGCATGAAGTAACTTAACAGTTTGGAGACACAATCTTCTTATAAAAATATCAAGCCAATTTGTAACACTGGCTAAGAAGGTTACTAAACATGGGATAATACGGTTCATTTGCTCATTTGCTAATTTTCACATGGGCTCATTTACGTTTAGGT
>DAINQQ010000213.1:0-9624 GCA_036742645.1 Flavitalea sp. | reverse complement strand
ATTGTACGTAACGATTTTGACCGGATTATTGAAACAGTGGTTCGCGTGACATCAACCCCTGGCTCAACAACTTCTGGTTCATGCAAAAAACCCTGGGATACCTGGATAGAGTAATCCCGGTTAGGATTAAACGAGATCCTATAGCTATAACTGTCAAAACGAGCCTGATCAAAATTATACCGGTTTTCATCCGGCTCACGGCCGGTGAAAATGGATCCTTCGAATTTGAATTGTTTGAGTCTTAGCCCCAAAGTGCCCACGCCAAAAACAATATGGGTAGCATCCTGCCAGTGATGGCCAAGTGGGGCGTCCGGATTATTAAGCGCCGAGATTCTATGCATAAAGGCCGGCGGTCCCAACGCGGGTTCGCCAGGGTAACCAAAATAGGCCGTGACATCGACGTCTTTATTGAACATATGTGTATAGGCAACGCTCAGGCCAGAAAATAAATCATGTGGATGCTGGCGGTCGACCAACCGGTTTCCATTATATGTTTCGCCGGATTGAAACAGCAACGGATATCCCCTGGCACCAACTGTAAAGGGATCGAAGCTGATCATCGCGGTTGCATTAAATAAACCTCTTTTTCCTACAAGATGATTATACATACCCATAAACCAATTTGGAGCATCAATTTTGGTATCTCCCCTCGAGCCCTTTCCAAACAGATCCTGCTTATTATATCGCAGTACAACATTACCATGCAGCATGAGGTTACTTTTTTCCCTACCCCACATATACATGTACATCGGGCTCGTATCAGGTAACCACCCTGTGCCCGAACCGTTGCGGCTCATAGGAAGATTTCTGCTAAAGGAATGAGTCATGAGCATAGAATCATGCTCCATTTCATCGTGGTCCATGGGATGGGTAGTGTCTCCAGAATAGGAACCTGAAGGGATAGCGCTTTTCTTCGTTTTCGGTTCTGGTGTGCTCTTTTTTGTTAGGGAAGTGTCGGCATGATGCTGATGCTCCTGTGAGAAACTGAGATAAGCCCCGCTCAGCAAAAAGAGAACCAGTAATAACCCTTTCATGCTTTTATTCATTTAAAAATTGTACCAATTAATTGTACCAATTAATAAGCCACATAACGCTGATCCCCGCATTTACAACCGTTAAGAGAATTTCAACAATTGTTACGGTACCCATGGGCAGGTTTCCCCGCAGGCGCATTGATGAAGCTTCCTGTTGAAGCTCTTTTGAAATATCGTTAAGACGGACGTCTTCAATCAGAACTACCCAAAATTCGACCGAGTGAATGGGCAGCTGACGCTTTTCAATGACTTGCTTACAACCTTAATTCGACGACCACAAAGCCATACTTCTTGGGTAAATCCAAGGCTGTTAATTCCGCCTTTTTAAAACGTTCAAAAAAATATGTTCATAACTGATCATAAAACCCCTGTTTGCCATTCGGGAAATATCTCCTGCAATTTGGTAGCGGTAACCAAGATTTAATTTATCTGTACTGTTAAAAATAAATTGAATTGCAGGGGCAAGATCGAGATAATATTTTTCATCTTCCCAGTCAATGTTTGTTCCTCCCAATAATTCAAGGTAAACGTTTAAGTTAGTTTGACGATAATCTTTATATTCGAAAGGCAGTACCAGGTAACCTGCAGAAAGACTGTAATTAATCGCCTCAAATGCGTGCTGATCACGGTGAGCCTCATCCCAGCGATATTTGTGCAGTACTTCATTGAGGCTCGCGGATCCGGACACCGCCAACTTATTCCATAATTGTGTTGCAATAAGACCAACCTGTACACCACTCTGGTCACCACTTAAATTGATCTCATTGAAGTTTAAATGATTCCGGCTATGACTCACTGCACCGAATGCAGCCATGCGGAAATGCTTGTGAACGTCATCGTGCGAAAGAAATCGCCATTTCGTATACAGGCGCGATGATTCGAAAATAAACTTATCCTGATGCATGTTAGAAATCGTAACAGACGCGTGCATCATCCATTTTTTGCTGATTCCAAGCATCACTTCGGGAGTGTAGCGTTGCAACGTTCTGCTTGAATGGTTATCATCTGAAAACATGCCGCTCAATTTCGCGCTCACCGATTTCGCCGGCATATTTGATGCGGGCTCAGTATATACAAAAAGCTCCTGACTCACTGCTGCAGTTGAAAATAAAGCAAGCAACACATGTAGGGAGCTTCGTCTAAAAACGTTATGCTTCATTTCAACAGGTTTTTCAGGTGATTTTCTATGTCCTCTTTTGTTGGATCAATGGCAATCACCCTGCCCTGCTGATCAATTAGGTAAGATGCCGGTATTTGTTCGAGCTTCCATGCCAGCGCTACAGGAGCCTCCCATCCTCCCTGACCATTTACTTGTTTCCAACTAATCCCATCCGCCTGGATCGCTTTCCTCCACGCTTTTTTTTCGTCGTCTATACTCACACCAAAAATTTCAAAGCCTTTATCCTTATACTTAGTATATATCGCTGAAAGGGCAGGATTGGCTTTCCGGCAGGGACCGCACCATGAAGCCCAGAAATCAATCAACACAACTTTGCCTTTGTGATCGGATAATTTTTGAATAGCCCCTTTTACATCCGGAAGTGATATTTCATACGCCCGCTCGCCGACGGTCGGTTGTGCGATTACTGCGACCGCCGCTAACAATGGTAATGCAAGAGCCAATAGCTTTTTATTCATGCAATAAGTTTGAATTAGATAGTAACATGATAGATCCTTGCATTTTCCTTCGCACCTTCCTTCGTACAACAAGTTTCCGCCTTACCTGTTTGAACACAAGCCATTTCGGTTTTCGCTGCGTATTTTTTAAAATCTTTGACGAGAACAAAATTCTTATCTACGAAAGTTATTGTCTTTTCTCCATTCAATAGTTGGGAGCGCGTATCCAAAAAATGATATGTTTTGCCTGCGATTTTAACATGCGAGTCGTTATCCACTTTTACGTTTTCGAAATTAGCCGCAAGCTTCAACTTTGCTATTGAAAAACCCGCATCTTCCACAGCCTTTTTCAAGGCATCCGGATCGACGTTGGCTCCATCCTTAAATTGAATTACGAACTGAGAATTTTTAATATCGGCCTTTACCGTCTGAACAAAAGGCAGCTCCTTTAGTGTTTCATTAATTGCTTTTGTACACATGGCACAGGTAAGACCAGCCGCCTGCAAGGTTCCTGTTTTAAACTGTGCTGTTGCAAAAAGAGTAGAACACACCGCAACAGCGATCATTAATATTTTTTTCATATACACTATGTTATTGATCTGGTGATGCAAAATTTGTAGATGACACAAGTATGAAATGGCAGGTGAACAACTTCGAGGTAGAAATGTCCCTGTCAGCCATCATTGCATCATATAAGAAGAGCCCGTGTATGGAGATATAAAGAATTCGCTCGATGATCGGGGGGAGAATGATGGTACTGGACAGCGATTATTGGGTCGTAAGGATCGACGGCGTAAACCAACAGGTGTTCGCGAAGAATTGGCAGAGAAACCGATTTTTTCACAGAACCTGACTGTTCCCATTGGTGAGAATCTTCAAGCTTAACAAATTTTAGCTCTGTGTTGCAGCAGCCATCTTTTTCGGTCATGCCGCATTTTTTGCACGCATCGTGCTTGTTGTAACCAAAGTCCACATTACTCAGCTGCCCCATGCAATAATGCAGGTTCTTGACGACCCCAGTGGTAAGGCCAAGATACAGAAATGCAAGTATGACTATTGTTACTTTCTTCACCAGGCACAAAAATAAACTCTATTTATCAAATCTGCCAATGACTAACTGAATATTCTGATTTTTAACATGTCAGGCCCAAAATCTAATCCCTTAGTTCACAAAGCTCCAGAATATCCCGAGTCTTATTTGCAAACCGGGATAAGGATAGTCAGGAATGATGATATTATTATTATTAAAGCCACCTCCGCCGAAAGAGTTCAGGTTTTCGGCTCTGACATAGGCAGTAAAACTCTTAATCCTGAAATGAGCATATCCGGCTATCTCAGGAATCTTCAACCGTGTTGTAGTGGTATCCTGAAAAAAAAACTGGCCGATCACCGGAGAGTATCTATTGGATTTATAGGGAGAGTAATATCGCAGTTCCAGCCCCATGCTTATCAACAAGTTTCGGAATCCAAGATTACCATCATAACCAATCTGGTTTCGAGTAAAGAAAACCGGGAGATTCACGGGCGCGTTACCGGTTTTTTGCTGAAGCACTATCCAGGTTCTCCAGTTCCAGTTTTTGCGAAGGCGGAACTGTTTTTCTGCAGTGACCTGTAATAAATTGAAAAGCGCCGAAGCCTGATCAGGCTGATAATAGTTCTTGTAATAAGTATAGTTGCTCATCAGGTAATAACTGCCTAACAATCTTAGCTTCCGCCGCGGCTGCTCGAGGGAACCAAAGATATTTATACTATTCTCCTTGTTAAAGGAGACGGGTGTGCCGAGATAAAAACTGCTTTGGGGGTTATAAATCGACGAAGGTGTTCTATTTACATTTTGGAAGCCAACCTGCAAAAACCCGACCTTCCTGCTAATCAGCCTCTTTAAACTGATAAACGCCTCGTAGTCTCCAGCATTCAAACCATTCACATAAAACCGACCGAAGGCCTCAATGTCCCATTTCCTGTTACGCGTTTTATTCCGGTACTCACCCAGGAGAAAAAAATTATGATCCTTAGTAATAACAAGGCCTGAGTCGAATTCACCCTGTAAATTTTCAAGCGCTGCTCCAACCTTAATAAATTGTTGCGGGTTTTTTGCATCAGGAAACTGATATATTGAAAATTCATTGATCAGTTGTTTCCAAAAGTCTCGTAAAAAAAACCGGTCAGTTGTATCATGACGGATATTATACTTCCGCCCATAGTAAGAACTGTCGCGTGTCTCATCAGTGAATCTGTAATGATATGTGCTGTAGCTGATCGTATGCTCAAGCCTCAATCGCGGATAAAACAATGGGATCACGACCGAATCAGTAACGATTGAATCCTTTTGTCCGAGATCATATTGTTGCCTCAGGAGGTATGTTGCGTTTGTGTACCGTGTTCCTGTAGAAATATCGGATCTGAAAAAATCGCGGTTTCCTGGTTCGTTAGGACCAAGCTGCGTTGGAATCGTAGATCGTTCTTCGTAAGGAACGCTATCAAGATAATTTCCGTCGTCCTTTATACCGCCATTTTCGCCAGACTGGAGTTTGTTTCCAACAACCACAATGAAATTCTGGTATCTTTTATTTCTCGATTGGTACCAGGTAGTAAATCGATAGCTATTATGATTTGTATTTTGATTCTGAAAAAATCCGGGCGAATTGATGAGCCGATATTGAACCGATGCATTCAGGTTCGGACGGATATTTTGCGTATGAAGTAACTGAATCATCTGCTCCGACTGACTTCCCAACAAATAAGCAATTTCAGAGTAAGGACGTGTAGTAGTATAAAAACGTGTTTGGGCGACCGGGAAGTTATAAGCATCATATGAGTGAAATCCATGATCCCAACCCGATTGAAACATGGGTGAAAATATCAGGCTCTCACTCGCATTGCCGAAATTCCCGAGATGCACGTGGTGCCATGGTATAGGAAATCGCCTTGTAAAATCGGTTACCGAAGAATCAAATCCCTGCAGGGAAGTTGAATCCAGGTAGCGAAACCGGATCGTAATTGAGTCCTCAAGCCCCGTACGATGTTTCAAACTGTCACCCTGCCCCTGACCCATTCCGGATCCCAAACGACTAGCGCCCTGTAATCTTTTGAAAGCATCTTCCTGAGCCTGCAGTATACACGAAAACAGCAAAAGTGCAACGATTATGAATTGTTTCTTCAACACCTATTGGTTAACAACTTATCAAATTAGTGATAAAATGAATGTAGCCGGTTATACAAAAGTTAATTAAGACATCAGAGTTCTTCCACCAGTTTTTTAAATATTGCAGATAGCCTGGGCTCTGCATCATGTGCCGCCTGCAGAACATCATGGTGAGTGATTGCATTGTCTTCCTCCCGTATTCCGATATCCGTAATTACACTCATGGCGAAAACTTTGAGGCCCATATGAACAGCAATGATCACTTCCTGCACAGTACTCATGCCTACTGCGTCACCTCCAAGTTTATGGATCATCTTATACTCTGCCCTGGTTTCAAATGTTGGTCCGGTTACACCAAAATAGACACCCTCTTTTACCGGTATATTCATATCAGCAGCGATTGCTTTTACTCTTTGAATTAATTCTCTTGAATACGGGTGGCTCATATCTGGAAAACGTGGGCCCAGGCCCGCATAGTTTTTTCCGATCAATGGATTGGCCGTTGCAAAGCTGATATGATCGAACAAGATCATCAAATCGCCCACACGAAAACCGGGATTAACTCCTCCGGCGGCGTTTGATATTAGGAGAGTTTTAATACCCAGGTATTTCATTACACGGATGGGATAAGCCACCTCGCTGGCGTTGTATCCTTCATAAAAATGAAACCGACCCGCCATTGCAACCACTTTTTTGCCACCCATTTCGCCCAGCAGCAATTTGCCCGAATGCCCCTCTACGGTAGAAACAGGAAAATGTGGAATCTCGTCGTAAGAGATTTCTTTTTCGATACTTAACTCATTGGCAAGGTTGCCTAATCCGCTTCCTAATACAATTCCTACTTCCGGAGAATGAGAATAAAAATTTCTAATAAACGCTGTAGTTTCTTCTAAACGCTGAATAATGGTCGACATAGCTACTTAATTCATCTGCCCCACCAGGATTGTGAAAGTTTTTATTCAATAAATAATAAAATAGCAAAGGATTAGTAATTGCTTCATTTTTCGAAATGTGATAAAAGCATCGCTCTGCATACAACTCTATGGCCTTTTTATGATATCCCTGGTAAAAGCGTCATAAAGGGTGCAAATATAACGGATTCGTTACTCGGCCAATGTTCCTTTCAGTTTGTAGCGGATTTGGTTATTTTTGATCCGGAATGCGGTCATAATAACTGAATGAAGTTTCTTACCCCTATTATCTTTTTGCTCCTTGGATCATCCGGCTTCTTGAGGGCCCAGCTTTGTAATGGCAGCCTTGGGGATCCTGTTGTTCATATCGATTTTGGAAAGGGCTCCGGACCGCCGCCGCCTCTCAGGGCTGCCACCACCACTTATTCTTATGTCAGAACCGATTGTCCGAGTGATGGATTTTATACAGTGAACAATTTCACAACCATCTGTTTTAACAATACCTGGCATTCCCTGATCGAAGACCATACGCCAAATGATGTTGGTGGATACTTCATGCTCATCAACGCGTCCTTTGTTCCCGGAGATTTTTTTGTCGATACAGTAAGAGGATTATGCACCAATACAACTTATGAATTCGCTGCATGGGTAGTAAATGTTTTAAAACCCATCGTGCCCTGTGGTACCGGAATAGACCCGAATCTTACATTCACTATCGAAACGCCAAGCGGAACTGTCCTTGCCAGGCAAAATAGCGGGGATATCGCTGAATCCGGCGTTGCGAAGTGGCAGCAATACGGAGTTTTTTTTAAGACTCCTGTTAATGTAACAGAGGTGATCGTTCGCATTACGAACAACGCGCCGGGGGGTTGCGGTAATGATCTCGCATTGGATGATATCACTTTCCGACCTTGTGGCCCTCTTGTGAATGCGATCATTTCGTCCAATGGAAAAGATTCAGCAGTGTTTTGCGAAGGCACCGCAAATTCTTTGACCCTTACTGCAAATTATGCCGGTGGGTATTCGAGTCCTGCCTTCCAGTGGCAGGAAAGTACCGACACAGGCGTAACATGGAAAAATATTCCGGGGGCTACTAACTTAAATTACGCAAGGCCTTCCACCACCGGTACGGGGAGCTTCCATTACAAAATGCTGATCGGCGAGTCGTCCAACTTTTCTATTCCTTCATGCCGAACAGCATCGAATGTTATTCGGGTAAATATCTATCCCTTCCCGATTATTAGTTTTGCGCCTGCCGTAAGTGGATGTGAAAACACGAATTTTCAACTCTCGGTTTCTGGTGCCTCAACTTATAACTGGACGGGGCCGAACGGTTTTGCTTCAACTTCTCCAAGGCTTGCTTTTTTGCCGCTTAAAATGAACCAGGCAGGACGTTATTCCGTCGTCGCGACTTCAGATAAGGGTTGCTCAACTTCGGGAGCAACGGATCTGAGCGTTTTGCCAGGTGTAACAGCTGTAGTCACTCCGAACATAACAATCTGCGAGGGCTTATCGACGCCACTTGCGGCATCAGGAGGCATTCAATATCAGTGGACTCCTGCAAAAGGGTTATCAGACCCCACCATTGCTACGCCCAGAGCCCAACCAACAGATAGTACTAATTACAAAGTTATAGTTACAAACCAGTTTGGGTGTACCGACACCGGCCAGGTTGCAGTGAATATCTGGAAAAAGCCGGTTGCGAATGCCGGCCCTGATAGGCGGACAAAGGCAGGTACGCCGGTTCAGTTGGAAGGATCTGCTTGGGCTTCGATGTGAATTATTTCTGGACTCCTTCTGGTCTCAGTGATCCTTCTTCTCTAAAGCCAATGGCCACGCCTTCACAAACGACTACTTATACCTTGAATGTAGTTTCCGCGGTTGGATGCGGTACCACCAGGGATGATATGGTTGTGCGGGTTTATGAGATACCGAACGCCTTTTCACCGAATGGCGATGGCATAAACGATACATGGGCCATTAAATCGGCCGATGCATTTTCAGGATCAGTTGTCGAGGTCTACAACAGATATGGCCAGATTGTATTTCACAGTAAGGGTTATTCAAGCGCCTGGAATGGAACCTACAACGGAAAACCAGTACCGTCGGGAACTTATTACTTCGTAATTGATCTTAAGTCAGGCAACGAACCGAATATTACTGGGTGGATATTTATTGTGAGGTGATAAGGCGGGGTTCTACGGAAAAGTTGATGAGCCGACTTGCCTGTGCACCTTCGCGTAGCTACGGGGGAAGCAAAGCCCGCAGGCAAGTCTGATGATTAGCCGATTCCAATATGATGATTATCTAATTTAGTAAGTAGATCTTTCGCGTTGTCCGGTACTGACCGCCTAATCAAACTACCAGAGGTTATTTTGCGTATTGATAAGTACATTACTATTGAAGCAGTCGGTTATAGCCCTTTACGGTTTGGTTAATTATTTTTGATTGAACGCTTTTCCAGCAATTGCCTAATGAAGATCCTTGTTTTTGTTGCGCTTTCTATTTGCTCTTCATTCCTTGTCCGGGCGCAGTTATGTACTGGCAGCCTGGGTGACCCCGCCGTACATATTACATTCGGTACGGGAGGAAACCCTGGGCCGGCGCTTCCGGGAAGCATCTCCAGTCTGACATATGTGGCGAAAGATTGCCCTGATGAAGGTGAATACACGCTTGTTAATAACAGTTTTGACTGTTTCAGCCAGGCCTGGCATGTTATCCCCGCAGACCATACCCCAAACGAATCCCGGGGGTATTTCATGTTGATCAACTCCTCGTCAAGTCCGGGAGTTATTTACGTCAACACAATTTCCGGCTTGTGTGCAAACACAACTTACGAATTTGCGGTTTGGGTAATGAACGCCTTAAGGCCGACCTCATGCAGCGGAACGGGCCTTGATCCAAACCTGACCCTCAA
>DAINQQ010000212.1:0-9639 GCA_036742645.1 Flavitalea sp. | reverse complement strand
CAAGAATCTCTTCTATCTGTTCCTGCTTTCCCACGAAGCGCATATCGTCACACAGTCCAAGATCACGGCAAAGCCCCTCCGCTGCGGGTCGTTCGGGACCATCGCCTACAAAGAGCAACTTACTGGGAACGTGCTTATTCACCTCAGCGAATATTCGCACGACATCACCGACGCGCTTTATTTTCCGGAAGTTTGAGGCGTGTAATAAGATTCTCTCCCCTTCGGGAGCAATCACCTTGCGAAAAGCATCGATCGGTTTCTTCTGAAAGCGACTTACATCAACAAAGTTCTGTATTACCTCGATGTCTTTCTCAATCTTAAAATTTTTATAAGTCTCATCACGAAGGTTTTGCGATACTGCTGTTATCGCTTCGCTTTCATTGATTGAAAAGGTAACTACAGGAGCAAAGGTCTTGTCTCGTCCTACCAGCGTGATATCCGTTCCATGAAGCGTTGTAATTACCGGAATATGTTTTCCTTGCTTTTCAAGAATCTTTTTTGCCATATATGCAGCCGAGGCATGTGGTATTGCGTAGTGAACATGCAGCAGATCAATGCGATTGTTCACAATCACGTCAACCATTGTGCTCGACAAAGCCGTTTCATAAGGGGGATAATCAAATAGTGGATAGGTGGGTACCCTCACTTCATGATAAAATATGTTGGCATTGAATTCACTTAAGCGTACCGGTTGCTGGTATGTGATGAAATGAACCTGATGATTTTTATTCGCCAATGCTTTTCCTAATTCCGTTGCTAACACGCCGCTTCCACCAAACGTGGGATAGCATACAATTCCGATGCGCATATGATAGAATAATTTGGGGCCGAAGGTAAATGATTTTCAATTGTGCCAGCTTCCATTCAAAACAACCACAATCAATTTCCCATAACTTTATCAAAAATAAATTGATGATTCATTGCAAGTGCTTTACAATTATTCTGTCTTTATGTTGTCTCTTCGGCTTTGCCCAACAGGAAGATTCCATCATGATTAAAAAGATAGCTGATGAGATTTTAAGTAATGGAAGGGCCTATGAAGATTTGCGGCTGCTTTGCAAAACAGTTGGAGGAAGACTGGCAGGCTCTCCCCAGATGTACAAAGCTGAGTCATGGGGACAGAAAACCTTGCAAAATGCTGGTGCAGATAAGGTTTGGCTTCAACAATGTCAGGTGCCACGCTGGACACGTGGAGGTAAGGACGAAGCTCACATATCAGATCAATCAAAAAAGCAATCGTTAGATATCCTGTCGTTAGGAAATTCGAATGGCACTGGACTAAAAGGAATCATGGCGCCTGTCATAGTAATCAATTCCTTCGAGGAACTCGAGCAACGAAAGAGTGAAGTACCAGGTAAAATTGTTTTTTACAATTACAAGTTCAACCCGCTGTTTGTAAAAACATTTCATTCGTATTCCGATGCTGTTAAATATCGTGGCGCGGGAGCAAGCAGGGCTGCAAAGTATGGTGCAGTGGCAGCTTTGATCCGCTCAATGACTCATGCGGCGGATAACAATCCCCATACCGGGGCGATGAATTACAATGATTCATTCCCCAAAATTCCCGCCGCTGCAGTGGGTTTGAAGGACTCCGATATGTTGATTGATATCCTTGCAAAGAATAAAACTGCACAGGTGTTTATTAAAACGAATGCGCGCATGATCGGCGATACAACAGGGCATAATGTGATCGGCGAAATTCGAGGATCGGAATTTCCGGATGAGATTATCACCATCGGGGGACATCTGGATTCCTGGGATACTGCAGAAGGAGCGCATGACGATGGAGCTGGCTGTGTGCAATCGATCGAAGTGCTTAGAGTGTTTAAAGGCATCGGTTACAAACCAAAGCGAACGATCAGAATCGTGCTATTCGCGAATGAAGAAAACGGTTTACGGGGAGGCACAAAATATGCGGAAGAGGCTAAAGCAAAAAATGAAAAACATTACTTTGCTTTGGAAAGCGACGCAGGTGGTTTCACTCCCAGGGGGTTTGGATTTAATCTTGCTGCTGATCGATTGCAGAGAATCAAGCAATGGCTGCCTTTGTTCGTGCCTTATGGTGTTTACGAATTTAACGCTGGCGGAGGGGGTGCAGATATCGCCCCGTTGAGCAGTACGTTGGGAACACCTGTGGCGGGACTCCAACCAGATTCGCAAAGGTATTTCGATATTCACCACGCACGTTCAGATGTTTTCGAGGCTGTAAATAAAAGAGAGCTTGAGTTAGGCGCGGTTAATATGGCTGCGCTGATTTATATGGTAGATAAGTATGGACTATAAGATGTGTTGATGTGATGTGTGCTAATGAGTTGACTGCTGGCGTAAAGGATGACATCCTTAGGTTGGATACTCGATCCAGGCGAGTTAAGGATGCCATCCTTAGAAGTGAGCTATTCTGCTAATCTATAGGAGCAATATGCTAATTAAATATCGTACGCTTCCTAATTTTTAAATAATTATATGAAAAGTTTTATCTGGAAAATAATTTTAGTGATCCTATTGATTGTTGGCGGATTAGTATACTGGTACTTTTTTAATGTATATAGTGATGGGGAACGGAAAGGGACATTGATTAAGCTTACAAAAAAAGGGAATGTGTTTAAAACAGTCGAAGGAGAGATGTGGCTCAGTTGTCGCCAGGTTGTTAATGCTGAAAAGTTCTATTTCTCCATAACAGATAAAAAACTGACGGATTCCCTGACTAATCTCCAGGACGAGTGCGTACAGGTTACGTATATACAACACCGCAAGACTTTGCCCTGGCGAGGAGATAGCGAATATATTGTAACAGGCTTTAAGAGGATCCGGTAAGTTGGAATTCGGAACTCGGAGTTCGGAATCTAGAAGGCAGAACTTCGGAATCACAGCGGCAATTCATAATCGAATATCTTGATAGTATCCACGAACTCTCAAAACGTCATACCTTTTAGCCAGATAAAGTTTTTCCTTCGTGTCTTAGAGTCTTAGTGGCAAATTTTCTTTTCACCGATGGCGCTAAGACAAAAGGTTGAATTCTACATGCTATGTATCAAGAATATCGCTGGTTGCTTATGAATATCCGGCAGCTGTTTTTTCCACTCAGAAATGGTTTTAGTACGTATAAACTCATCGGATGCAGTAAGGTTAGCGGCTATGCAGAGCCGTGTTCCCGGGTTGCAGCTTTTTAACATCATCTCAAGCAATTGATTATTGCGGTAAGGTGTTTCTATAAAAATCTGGGTACAATTTTTTCGGGATGATTCCTGTTCAAGATCTTTAATTGCCTTTGCACGTTGGATATTATCGATTGGTAAATAACCTACAAATTGAAATTGTTGACCGTTCATTCCACTTGCCATTAAGGCGAGAAGAATTGAACTGGGCCCTACTAAGGGCTTTACTGTCGCACCTGCCTGATGCGATACCGCAACTAACAACTGGCCAGGATCTGCGATTCCCGGACAGCCGGCTTCACTGATGATACCGATATTCTTTCCCTCACTGAGAATTTTGTTAAATACCCGGTTCGTCTCAGTATCTTTTGTGAGACCCGACGCATGTTTATCTATAACGAACCACTGGTAACTATCAATCACCATCTCCTTCCACAATGATTTCAGATACCGCCTCGCACTTCTTTCGTTTTCCACAAAAAAAACCTGACAGTCCTTAATTGCATCTAAAACATAGGAAGGAATTACATGGATGTTCTGCTCGTTCAGGAACGTCGGTATGAGGTAAACTTTGCTTTTAGTGGAATTCATTTTAAACATCATCTTTTTGATGATACAGGCTGATGGTGGCAGCAACGACGGCATAAGACGGCGCCAGTACCCATCCGACTATAGGAACGAGATGCATTAGATAAAAAACCATACCGTTTCCGATTGCAAGTCCTTTATGATTTCCGATATAAGTGATACTCTCAGCAGGTGAAAGCTTGTGACGTTCGCAACTGTAATCGAGCATCGAAAATCCGTAATAATAACATTCAATGAATAAGGTGATCATTGGCGTGATCCATCCAACAATCGGAAAAAAGGAGAGTATCAGCAATGATACAGTGTATACCGTTTGCCATAAAGTATTACGAAGCGCAAGTTTCACGCCCCTGATTACATCCTTTATCAGTTGTTTTAAGTTAAAAGGATAGTCTTTTCCTTCAATGATAGATTCTGTCTTCTCACTTAGGTACGCAAACAATGGCGAGCCGACAATTAAAAACAAATATTTAAACAAGGAAAAATAAAAAAGTACAAGGATCAATCTAACCATAATTTCGCCCATCAGGAAGAAAAAACTGAGAATACCACTTTTTTGTTGGTGCAGCCATCTGTCGATGCCGATGCGGCGACTTAAGTAGCTAACGGCGGCGTCGGAAGAGTCCCAGAAAAAAAACATTCCCACTACAAAAAGGATCATGTATAAAATACCGGGAATAAGAATCCACTTCCATAACCGGTGTTTGCTGATAAATTGATGTGCCCTGAAATAAGATTGAATTGCTATGACAATTTCTTTCAGCAAAGGCGGTTATTGTTTATTTGTTTTTTGTTTATTTGTTGGTTGATGGATATGCTTGGAAACTCAAACTTAATGAATATTCCGGTGCACCGGCTTGATCATTCGTTTTACAATCGCAAAGATGTCACAACGATTGCAAAGGAGTTGTTAGGGAAAATATTAGTTACAAAATTCAACGGTGTTATTACATCGGGAAGAATTGTTGAAACCGAAGCATACAACGGTGCTGTTGATAAAGCATCCCACGCATACGGCAACAGGAGAACAGCCAGAACTGAGGTGATGTTTGGAAACCCTGGGGCAGCTTACATATATCTCTGCTATGGTATTCATCATCTATTCAATGTGGTTACAAACAAGAAAGATATTCCTCACGCTATACTTGTACGAGCAGTGGAACCAATCGACGGAGTAGATACTATGTTACTTCGCACGGGCAAAATCAAACTGGATCATACTCTTACAAAGGGACCTGGTAATGTTTCCAGGGCGCTGGGAATTTTCACCCACCATACTGGCACAAGCCTGCTAAGTGATGAATTGTTTATTGCTGATGATGGATTCAGGCCCAAGCAGAATCAGATTATTACGACTACTCGTATTGGAGTCGACTATGCCGCTGAAGACTCACTTTTGCTTTATCGATTTATTGTAAAAGACAGTCCGTATGTAAGTGGAAAACGAAAATAGTTTTAGGCTTGACTTGTCACGATCGCAAATTAATGAGGCTCCTGCTTCCCATCTTTACTATAAACGGGCTTAAACAGATTCTCATCTACAGCTCTGTTCACCTCTATTTTACTAATGGTCATGGTTCCATGTAGTAAAGCCAAAGATTTAGGCATCACAATTCCTTCCGGTATTTTCTCAAATTCGCTGAAGTTTGTCTCCACCTCCTGGTCCTGTCCGTTTACTATTTGAGTTATGTTTGTACGAACAGCATAATAATTTTTCGAATCGATGAAAATAGTCACCTTCTTCCCGGACTTCAAAGTAACAGCCAACTTGTAACATTCTGTTCCTCCAATAGATTCCTTTCCCGCTAATTCAATCGAATGACCTTTTTCCTTATAGTCAAGTAATGGCCCATGTATATCCAGTTCGCTCTGCGCACGCTTTACGTCTTCTTCACTCATGGCAATTACTTCGGTCTGGCCCTGGAACGGTAAAAAGGTCCATCCCTCTGTTGGAGTAATGATTTGATATCCGGACATGCCTTGCACGACAATATCCTGGCGCATACCCTTGCCATGCAACTGCACCAGAGAAATTTGGATATCGTTACCCTGAACGCTCAAAATACCATCGACGGCAAGCGAGTTTATTTTTTTCCAGGCATCTTTTCCACCAATTGCTTCAATGTGTTTCGTAATAATTTCATCTGCAGTCTGAGACTTTGCAATGACGGTTCCTGACATGATCACAACTACTGCCATTAAGATGCGAAGGGACCTCATGTAAAAATTTTGTGTGTGAATGTGAATTCGAAGCTTGAGTGTTATTTTACCGGCTTGTATAACTTTTCGTCTACAGGCTTGTTGACTTCAATTTTTTCATAATTCATATTATTGCCAGAGTTACCCATCGATACCGTATAAGCGAATACATACCCTTCCGGCGTTTTTTTATAGTCTGAATAGTTAATATTCACCTCTGCGTCAGCCGCCTGATTTCCTCTGCCCTGACCGCCTCCAAACATTCCACCCTTTACCGTTTGTCGAACTATATAATAATCTTTTGCATCTATGAAATAGATGACTTCCTTTCCTGTCTTGGGAGTGAGTTTTATCTTGTATGCCTCGGTTGTGCCGATAGTTTCTTTACCGACGAGTTCAGCCTTGTGTCCTTTCATCGCATAATCTACCAACGGCCCCGCAATATCAAGCTCTAACTGCTGCCCTTCCACAGCCTGTTTTGGTAACGCTTCAAATGCACCGCCAGTTCTGGGATTCGATGACCAGCCTTCTTTGTCCGTTAGGATCATGGTAACAGAGCCCATTCCAAATGCAATCTCCCGCCTGACCAGCTTATCCTGCACCTTATAAATCTTAGAGATAATCTCGTTGCCATTTTGCATTACAGCTACGCCTTCCATATAAACCGATTTCAACGATTTCAGCTTTTCCGGGCCTCCCATAGCTTCGACATGCTTGCTGATAATTTCATCAATTGTTTGTGAGTAGCCGGCGATGGAAGCCAGGATAGTGATGACAAAAAGAACTATATTTTTCATTTGTTTCGATTGAGTTGGTACAAAAATAAGTGTTCGGGTGTACACAAAACTTCCTTTGTAAATTTACTCCTGCTTATTTCTTTAAGACAGGTGAAGCAGACAGTTTCTAAAATCATCAATTATGCCAGAGTTTACCGTAAGGGGATTGTTAACAGATGTTTTGAACGAAAAAATCTTCGCAGCTTCAATACATGTTCGAATGGGAAGAATTGTTTCCGTTGAGAAAATTTCTCAGCAGAAAGGTCAAACGCTTCCATATATTATCCCTGGCTTTATTGATAGCCATGTACACATTGAAAGCTCCATGCTGATACCTGCTGAATTTGCACGACTTGCAACAACACATGGAACCGTTGCTACCGTAAGTGATCCTCATGAAATAGCAAATGTGTGTGGAATTGAGGGCGTGCAGTATATGATCAGGAATGGCAAAACTGTTCCTTTCAAATTTTACTTTGGCGCTCCAAGCTGTGTGCCTGCAACTGTTTTTGAAACTGCCGGTGCGGCATTGACTGCTGAAGAAGTCAAATCACTACTTCAGTCGGATGATATTAAATACCTAAGCGAAATGATGAATTTTCCCGGAGTACTGAACGCAGATGAGGAAGTACTGAAAAAGATCGCCAGCTCGCTTAGTATTGGAAAGCCCGTAGACGGCCATGCTCCCGGGCTGAGAGGTGATCAGGCGAGGCGGTATATAGCAGCAGGAATAACTACAGATCATGAATGTTTTACTGCTGAAGAGGCGCTCGACAAGTTAAAATATGGAATGAAGATCATCATCCGCGAAGGTAGCGCTGCCAAAAATTTCGACGCGCTTATAGATTTGTTACATGAGTACCCGGAGATGATGATGTTTTGTAGTGACGACAAGCATCCTGACAGTTTGGTGAGAGGACATATCAATGAACTATGTGCAAGAGCGGTAGCAAGGGGAATCGATCCATTCAAAGTACTGAAGGCTGCCTGTGTAAACCCTGTTTTGCATTATAAGCTTGATGTTGGGTTATTGCGACAAGGCGACGCTGCGGATTTTGTCCTGGTAGGGAACCTTACAGAATTTGCTGCTTTGCAAACCTATATAGGTGGACAGCTGGTCGCCGAGGCGGGCAAATCGAAGATCGACAGAACACAACATGAGAGAGGATCAGAGAAGATTAATAACTTCCACTGTGCTCCAAAAAGAGGACAGGACTTTGAAGTTATGAACGCCGAACCTGAGAAAGACCTGATTCCGGTTATTGGCGTAGTTGATGGACAACTGATCACGGAAAAACTAATGATAAAACCCAAAATTGCAAATGGTCGCGTCATAAGTGACCCAGAAAATGATATCCTTAAAATAGTGGTTGTTAACCGTTACACAGAGTCTGTTTCAAATATCGCAAAAGGGTTTATTAAAAATTTTGGTTTGAAAAAGGGAGCGTTAGCCTCGTCGGTTGCGCACGATTCACATAATATTGTTGGAGTAGGAGTTGATGATGCAAGCTTAGCTAAAGCGGTTAACCTTATAATTACTGCCAAAGGAGGAATCAGTTGCGTAGACGAGGATGAAGAGATGCTTGTTGAACTACCGATAGCTGGGTTAATGAGCAATGAAGACGGATATGATGTTGCAGAATCGTACACGGCAATCGACGCGATGGCAAAGCGCCAGGGATCAACGTTGTCGTCACCCTTTATGAGCCTTTCATTCATGGCGTTATTGGTAATTCCTCACCTAAAGCTGAGTGACCTGGGCTTATTTGACGGGGATATTTTTCAGTTTGTGAAATAATTCGCCGAGTCAAAACACCCTTTCACCGACATTTTTACTGGTCGTGCCTATTCTTACTTCTCTTGCCGTTAGGCTGGGAATACATTTGTATAAAATCACTATATGCAAACAACCGAACAAAGATTCCGCAAACGCCTATCGAAGCGCAGGGAAAACTTCATAGGGGGAATCATTCTGTTAGTCGTCGGCGGTATTTTACTCGCGCGGCAGGTAGGAGTCGGGCTCCCCCCATGGCTGTTTACCTGGCCAATGATCCTGATCATTGTTGGAATATTTGTTGGAATTAAGACAAAGTTCAGAGATTTAGGGTGGGTGTTTTTTGTTGGAGGAGGAGTATTTTTCTTATTAGACAAAATTCAAGGAATTCCGCTACGAGAGTACACACTACCAATTATTGTTCTCGGTGCCGGATTGCTCGTTTTGTTCGGGGCCTTTTTCACCCGATCAAAAATTGAGCAGAATGAAGATGCTGTAACAACTTCCGATGACACGCCGGTGCAAAATATTCGCCACGGTACGACGGAAGATGTGATGGAAGTCGTTTCCATTTTCGGAAGCACAAAACGCGTCGTGTTATCGAAAGCGTTCAAAGGAGGGGAAATAATTTCAATTTTCGGCAGTTCTGAAATAAATCTTACCAATGCTGATTTTTCAGGTAAGCTGGTATTGGAAATTGTGCAGGTGTTTGGTGGCACCAAACTTATCGTTCCTCCTCACTGGGAGATACATTCGAAAACGGCTGCAGTTTTCGGCGGAATTGAGGATAAAAGAACTATCCCCGTAAGCAGTAATCCCGAGAAAATCCTTGTTCTCGAGGGCACGACTTTCTTCGGCGGGGTTACAATAGCAAGCTATTAGTCATTAAACCATATTTTTAAAAAAATTCACATGAACTGGTTTCTCGCAAAGATCATTTTTAGAATTGTATGTGGGAACGGAATGCATACACCGCAATTCGATAAACAGCTGCGGTTGATACAGGCAGAAGATGAAACGAAGGCCTATGAGAAAGCCTGCCTGGTTGGTGAACAGGAGCAGGTGTCATTTCTCAATCATCAAGAACAATTGATACAATGGAAGTTTATCAATGTGAGCGAGCTTTACAAATTATCTGCCCTGATAG
>DAINQQ010000211.1:3657-9834 GCA_036742645.1 Flavitalea sp. | reverse complement strand
CGTCGGTTTCATATTTGGCAAAAACGACCAGCAAAAATTATTGGTGAGTGTCAATTACCTGAAGGGAATTGGCAACCTCCAAACAGAAACGCTTAAAACTACTACTGGTGTAAAACCAACAACTACCGAGATTTCGTCAAATGTTTCGAATTGGAATGTACGTGTTGGTATTCCATTCAATTTAACAAAAACTAAAAAGCCCGTAACTCAAAAAGAGGTAATCATCATTAAACAAAGCACAGAGGTCAAAAAACCCGCAGAAGTTCAACAACCAAAGCAGGAAAAAAAATGCGGAAGTTATATGTACAGGTGTAGAAAAGCAGCGTAAATATGCGTGATGTTTCGATGTAAGACGTTTGAAGTTAGAAGTTGACGTGGCAATTGGAAGTAGAAGCAGATTCCAAGTAAACCAACTGCCGGATTAAATTAGCTAGTGTCTGTAAAAGGAACTGTGTGCAAATAATTTTGATCGAGTTTAAAAGAGGCGGCGTCAGCTCTATCGAAGAGCAACTCCCGCCTCTTATTATTTTTATTCCTTAGACTTGATTCTTCCGACTTCGGAATTCGGAATTAGACTTTCAGACTTCAGACTTCTAACTTCGTCATCCCACATTAATTCACTCTTTGCCTTTCTTCTTCCGATGCGGTGGTCCTGTTTCTTTTTTCTTTCAGCTTATCGTTACCGAAGCTTCGTAAATAAGTCAATTTATAAGTTCTCTGGGTGAATTTATAATTTGCGTCAGCATCCAGGTTTTGTTGAGGAACACGCACAGATGTTTCAAATTTGTAAGAATTAAAAATGTCATCGATACCAAATCTTAATTTTCCCTTACCAATGTTTTTTTGTACACCTGCATTCAACATTCCGAATGCTCCCAGCCTGGCCGTTCCAAACATCCCTGCTGTTTGATAAAAGCCAGACAACTCGAAGGCGTAACGTTTTGGAAAAATAAAGCTCTGCGCAGAATTGATCTTGAAACTTTTTTGTTCGATCCTGAGACTGATATTGTTGTGAACGCTGTTAACCTGTTGCCAGGAACCCGACAAATTATTTTGCATGCTCCACCAGTTTGTTACTGTGAAAGGAAGAGAGAGCGTAACTGCCAGACTTTTCACGCTACTGAGATTTTCTGCAGCAAATACCTGCTTGTTTGTTGCAGGATCCACCTTTGTCTGGAACCGGGCGATAGCATCTTTATTGTGGCTATATGAAACGGAAAAAAGATACTTTTTGAAGGTATAGTCAGCCTTTACAACATCCCCTATCGAAGGCCTTAAGGCAGGATTGCCTGAAAAGAAAGTCGTCGGATCTATAAACAGGACAAACGGAGCCATGTCATTGAATGTGGGCCTGGTGATCCTCCGGCTGTAAGAAAATCCAACAGCATGAGTCTTATTTATTTTGCGCTTTAAAAAAATACTTGGAAACAATTTTCCGAACTGGCGATCTACAATGTTTTTTGTTTGCGCAGTTCCAAGGTCCGAGTTTGTATATTCATATCGAAGTCCGGCCTTTATTTCAGTTTTGCTATCGGGATTGATATTAAAGGACGTGTATGCTGAAGCGATATCTTCATTCAAAGTGTATTGCGCAGAATTGGATGGATCAGGAACCCAGAATCCCTGCATCAATTTTTCAATCAATACATTGTTTTTGAATGTTGATAAGGAAGCTTTCATACCTGCCTCCATTTTTATTTTGTTATTCAATTTTATTGAATAATCAACGCTTCCAACCCAAATATGGATCGGTGTGACCTTACTACTCCTCGTTTGCTCGTTAAGAAAAATAGAATCCCGTTCGTCAAAAAATGAATTGAAATAATTTACCGGGTTATTATCATGATAGTAGAGATAATCAATATTGGCAGATATTTTCTCGTCCGCACTAAGCTCGTGCTGTACACTTATATTCGCCATATAGTGCTTCCAGTGATTGATCTCCTCATTGAAGATTCGAAGTGATGTGTCGGGAATTCCATTGAACGAAAAAGTGTTATTGTTCAAAGCATCCATCGACCACTTATTGTTATACATACCAACCAATCCGGCTATCATCGTTTTTTTATTCAATTGATAATCGAACCCTGCCCGGCCAAGATGATTTCTCTGTTTTGTGTCGCGCTCACTCACTGTTGAGTTCAATAATTTACCGCCATCCCGGTTAACTCTGCGGAAAAAACTGAAGGTTTGATCCATTTTGTCCAAAGAAAAAGAGTAATCACCATACACATTCATTTTGCTTTTTCTGTAATTGAAGTTGCCGCTTGCGGCTGCACGGTCGCCTGTACCATATCCCAGGGTCGTTGAAATGGAGCCGTTGAAACCCATGTCGGGATTGTTTGCCAAAACAATATTGATAAATCCTGCGTTTCCTTCGGCATCATAGCTCGCTGGTGGCGTTGAAATCAACTCGATCTTTTCAATATTCGCAGCATTAATTCCAGCAAGCATTTGGACAACCGCATCCACTGGCATGTAATTGATCTTGCCATTAATCATGACCATCACCCCTTCCTTGCCTGCCATAGAAATAATATTGTTCTGGCGGTTCACGACAATCCCCGGAGATCTTTCCAAAACATCAAGAGCCGTTGTTCCGGCAGAGGTGATGCTGCTTTTTACATTGATCACGGTTCTGTCAATCTTTTGTTCAAACAATGGTTTTTGAGCACGAATCACAACCTCATTTAACTGTTGACCTTTTAGCTCTAAGATCAGGATTCCGGCATTAATATCATCTTTAACGCTAATGATGCGGTACATGGGTGACAATTTTTGTTCAAATCCGACAGCGGTGGCCTTGATTGTATAATCGCCCATGGCAATGTCGGAGAAAACATACACTCCCTTGTCATTCGCCATCGCTTTTGTTACTTCAGTAGAATCGAGCGAATTTAAGAGTATAACGGTCGCGTTGCTGATAGGTTTATCATTTCCGTCGCGGATAAAGCCACGGATCTGCGTTTGTGTGTGGCCTTGTTGTGTACTTGCGGTAATCAATATTGTAAATAATACTATCCTTAGTAGATAACCCCCTATTCGCCCCTCAGGAAATTCCCTGTTTTTGTAATTTGGAATGTTTTGGTTCAAGGTTTGAAAAAGGCCTGACATGGTAATTGTTTTAGAGCGCAAAAAAACACTACGCTCTTATTTTTAATAAGTACCAAACTTCATGAACAGCATCCCCATAACAGGGGAGAAGCCAGCAACGTGAAATGTTTTGGGAATAACAGGTTCAATGCGTATGCGCCAGGTTTTTGAAAGTTTTGAAATAGCTTTTAACCTTTTCGCAAATAGTCATTAAAGATGGATATGAATTGAATATGGGAAACCTGGATTGGGAGGCGATATTGAAGCTCGGAGATATTAGGTATTATGACAGCACTCCAAAGGATAAACTCTTTGAAAGATGTGTCGACGCTGATATTATCATTACCGACAAAAGATCCGTTGATGAATCGTTGATCGACGCTTCACAAAAATTGAAACTTATAATGGCAACCGCCACGGGCCACAGAGTAATCTTTCCTTTGCTAAGAATCAACGATCTCTCTTTTGACTCCGGGGATTTCGAGAACCAAATCTGCGCCATATGCGCTTGCAGGTGTCTGGTAACCCGTTACAAAATTCCCCTTCAGGATTTTTTCTGCGATAAGAAGAGAGCTATGCGCTGTCAGTGTGTATCCATCCGGGGTAACCATCCTCACCGTTGCAATTTTGCCTCCTTCATTAATTACCTGTCCCCAGATTAAACTTTTCGCTTTCCTTCGCATGTCGTCCGATGGGCCAGCGGCGCGCGAATCAATTTTCTTTTTTATAAAATTGCGAACGGTTGAAGTACGCAGGATCCAATTGAACAGCGGTTGTAATTTGAGTATACGAAAGGCAGCGGGCGAAATTCCTGCAAATGTTTCAATATTCGGAATCCCTGTTGTGTGATATGCGGTTGAAACGTCTCCCCAGGGTATACTCATCACAAATAATTTCTTTTCTCCAAAATCAGCCCAGAACCCATGCTGTCCAAGGGGCACTTTAACAATTTTACCATCTCTTCTGAGGTTCCCACCTGCTCCCAGTTTGTCTACCATTGTAGTCGCAGTTCCATGAGATAAACCTCCTCCTACTGTAGCGAACGCGAGTTTTAAACTCACGGCATCGGTCAATAAATTCTTTAGTAATAAAGCAGTACAATCCGTTGGCACCACGTCGAAGCCCGCTCCGGGCAGGATCGTTATGCCTGCTTGTTTAGCGGCCTCGTTATACTGCTTCAGAAATTCAAAAACGGAAATGTCGCCATTGATGTCAATATAGTGCGTGCCTGATTGCAGGCAAGCTTCGACCATTTGCGTTGCTGTAAATTGAAAGGGTCCAGCAGCATGCAACACCACTTTAACTTCATTTACAACTGCACGCAGTTTTAAGGAATCGTTTAAGTCGACTACCTGGTAAGGCATACCCAATTGGTTAGAAAGAGACTTCAACTGATCTTCTTTTCTGCCTGCAAGAATTGGTTGCAAGTCGTATTGCCGTGAATACTTAGCAATCAGCTGGCCGGTATAACCATTCGCTCCATATAACAGAAAACGATTTTGTTCCATCACGAAAATTACTAAACAACTTTTGTTCGCGGTACAAAAGCATGAATTCATAATTCAGAATCCAGAATTCTTAACTCCTGCCTGACCGTCCTCGTCTGACAAAAAAAGGGTGACTGTTCATCTCCCGAATAAGGCCAGACCGAAAACTTCAGACCTAGCGTAACCTGGTAATTCAGACTTCTGACTTCTCACTTCTGACTTCTTACTTCGTACATTTGCGCACATGCATAGGAAAAAATATTCCATTGAAGATATATTATCGAATTTAAAGATTGATACCCTCAATGAAATGCAGGTCGCTTCAATTGATGTTCTAGAACGTCATGATCTGGTATTGCTTTCTTCAACCGGTTCTGGCAAGACGCTTGCTTTCCTGTTACCATTACTGAAAAATATTGATCCGCGAACAACTGAAACCAAAGCAATCGTTGTTGTCCCTTCGCGCGAACTCGCTCTGCAAATTGAACAGGTCTTTAAATCAATGAAAACGGGGATAAAAGTAACCTGTTGTTACGGCGGACACTTGCGTGAAACAGAAGAGAATAATTTGAAACAACCACCTGCCCTGTTAGTGGGTACCCCCGGTAGGCTCGCTGATCACATTCGGAGAGGGAACATAACTACCGGTACTATCACCACTCTTGTGCTTGATGAATTCGATAAATCCCTGGAACTAGGCTTCCTGGAAGAAATGTCTTTTATTATTGAATCGCTACCTGTTATAAAACGAAGAGTATTGACTTCGGCTACACAAGCAGTAGAGATCCCACCTTTCGTCGGCTTGACGAATCCAGTGAAGTTAAATTTTTTATCGCCCGAAAATGAAACACCTGCGTCGCTTTCCATCCAGGTGGTCACTGCGGATGAAAAAGATAAACTTAATAGTTTATTTAAGCTGATATGTTATTTGGGTAACAGATCAATGATTGTATTTTGTAATCACCGGGATGCGGTTGAACGGACAAGTGAGATGTTATCTCAAAAAGGGATCGTCAATGAATTTTATCATGGTGCTCTCGAACAACAGCAAAGAGATAGCGCGCTTTGCAAATTCAGAAATGGAAGCACAAATGTGCTTGTAACAACGGATCTGGCATCGAGGGGACTGGACATACCCAATATCCGGTACATCATCCATTACCACCTGCCACTCACTGAAGAATCCTTTATCCACCGGAATGGCAGAACTGCCAGAATGGATGCAAGCGGAACAGCGATCCTAATAATAGGTCCAGACGAGACAATTCCACCGTACATCGAATCAGGATTTGAAGAAGTGAAGCTGCCCGAAATAGTACAACTTCCTGAAAAACCCAAATGGGTAACATTATTCATTGCTGCAGGTAAAAAACACAAAGTGAATAAAGTTGATATCGTTGGCTTTTTGTCGAACAAAGGCCAGCTGAAAAAAGAAGATATCGGGTTAATAGAAGTAAAAGATTTTTTTTCTTTCGTAGCAATCCGAAAATCAAAAGCAACTCATACATTGCATCTTATCAAAAATGAAAAGATAAAGAATAAGAAAGTAAAAATAGAGGTGGCGAAGTAGGGCGTGAACAATGAACAGTGAATAATG
>DAINQQ010000211.1:0-3557 GCA_036742645.1 Flavitalea sp. | reverse complement strand
TATGTTAATATTCTAATTATTAATTATGGCGACAACGAAAATTACAGTTAATAGCAATGGATCACTTAAGGTTGAGGGAGATTTTGAAATTGTTGACAAAAACGGAACCAAATACGACCTTGGAGGAAGAAATGTCGTATCTATTTGCCGTTGCGGTCTCTCAAAAAACAAGCCCTTTTGCGATGCATCACACAAAGGCCACTTTGAACATGATGCGATCGCTTTTGATTTGCCTCCAAAGAAGCAGCCGTAATTTGGGCCGAAATCGCTGTGCCTGATTAATGAGAAAAATTACAATTTCCTGTCTCAAAGAAGAACGGTGGGCGTGAAGACTTGGCTACTGTAATCAATTGTAAAAATATTCAAGGATTCTGCAATGGCATATAAGAACAAAACAATCACAAATCCAAAAACGGGACAAATTATTAAATTCATACAAACCGCAGAGGATACGGGTGGACGCCTGCTCGAAATGGAATCAACGTTCAAAGCCAATTCAGTTGAACCTCCTCTTCATTACCACCCCCACCAGGAAGAGAATTTTTCCGTAATTAGTGGAGAGCTATCTGTTAAAATAGATGGAGTTTTAAAAACGTATGCTGCCGGAGACAAATTTCATGTGCCTAAGAATATGCCCCATTCCATGTGGAATGCGTCTAATTCGCCGGCTGTACTTAACTGGAAAGTAAGGCCCGCGCTCAATACCGAACATTTTTTTGAAAACAGCATTGGACTCGCCAATGACGGAAAAACAAACGAAAGAGGCATGCCGCCGTTTTTGCAGGTTGCATTGCTTGCAAATGAATACAGTAATACCTTCAGATTTTCGAAGCCGCCATTTATTATTCAAAACATTATCTTTTCGTTACTCGTTCCTTTTGCTTGGCTTGCAGGATATCGTGCTACATATAAAAAATATCTCAATTAGTCGAGCGAATCTATTCCCCTTCATATATCTGTGGCGAATCAAATTCAGAAAACTGCTGATCTTTGCAACTTAATTACATGGTATGCGCAAGGTTATTTTAGGTCTTGCCGTTACCCTTGATGGCTTTATCGAGGGACCTAATGGCGAATATGACTGGTGTTTTACAGATCAGGACTATGGTCTTAACGACTTTTTCAAACGCATCGATAGCATCTTTGTTGGCCGAAAAAGTTATGAAATGTCGTTAGGTTTAGAAGACGGCATCAGTGGTTTTCCAAAATTCAAAGAATATGTTTTCTCCAAAACATTAAATACGGCGAAAGAAGGTGCTACGATTGTCAAGGGCGATATACTGAGCGAAGTAACCAAAATAAAAAATGAACCAGGAAAAGATATCTGGCTTTTCGGAGGTGCGGAACTCACATCTTCGCTGATAAACCTTGGTCTTGTTGATGAAATTGGCCTCGCTGTTCATCCGCTTATCCTTGGTTCCGGCAAACCGTTGTTCAGTAGTATCAAGCAAAGGGTACAACTGAAACTGATAGACACAAAAACATACTCAACAGGTCTCGTTTACTTGACATATAGCCTGTAAAAAAAAATCTTCGCGCCCGCTTGTGTTAGGCCATTTTCTTACTCAAACGGTTGCCTGGTTACAGCCGCTTTTTCCTGTCTTCGGAAAGCGGGGTCGAATGCTTTGACATCTTCGGGCCTTTGTGGTCCCATATTATTCAGTCAAAGCGGCACAAAGACACCAGGACACGAAGAAAGATCACTTTGCGCGATCTTTGCCGTAAAAGAATTTCAACCGCAGAACCGCAAAAACTGAAAAGAATCGCAGGGCTTAGCAAAGGAGTTTAAAACAAGAGAAGAGAGGAAGAATTTTTATACTCTATTTCTTACCTTAACAAAATGGTTTCTCGCAGATCATTTCTTCAATCTTCTCTTATTCTCACCGGCGGCGCGATGCTTGGAGAGGAACCCAACTTTCAAAACGAGAAAGATGTAATGACAGTGACTGGGTCAATCCCTGCTACAAAGATTGGAGTCTCTCTCATCCACGAACACATCCTCGTTGATTTTATTGGCGCCGAAAAATATGATTCAAAAAAGTGGAACCATGATGAGGTGATCAAAAAAGTATTACCCTATCTGCACGAGTTAACACAAACCGGCTGCAAGACAATGGTTGAGTGCACGCCCGCCTATCTCGGCAGAGATGCAATACTATTACAAAAGCTTAGCACACTGAGCGGACTACGGATTATTACAAATACCGGTTATTACGGAGGTTCTGTTAACAAATTTCTCCCTGCCCATGCATTTACAGAAACTGAACGCCAACTCGCCGACCGCTGGATAAAAGAATACAAACAAGGAATTGAAGGATCCGGAATTCGTCCCGGCTTTATAAAGATTAGTGTGAATGATAACCACCTTTCTGAAATCTCCAAAAAGCTGATCCGTGCTGCAGCCCTCTGTCATCTCGCAACGGGTCTTACAATTGCCTCTCACACAGGTCCGGCAATACCAGCGTTGGAAGAAATCGATATCATCAAAAGCCTGGGCGTGGCGCCGGACGCTTTTATATGGGTCCATGCACAAAACGAAAAGGATTCGGAGCAATATATTGTTGCCGCCCGTGCAGGAGCATGGGTGAGTTTGGATGGTTTAAGAGATGAAAACGTGGACCAATATGCCGAGCTACTGACTTTTATGAAGAAACAAAAACTTCTCCATCGCGTGCTTGTATCACACGATGCAGGCTGGTATGAACCCGACAAAGTAGACGGAGGTAAGATCCGTGGATACACAACGCTTTTCAAGATTCTGATACCAACCTTGAAAAACATTGGCTTCACAGAGCAGGATGTTACGCAGTTATTGCAACAAAACCCGTCAAAAGCGTTTGCAATCAATATAAGAAAGGCATAAGTTTCAGATGGAAAGGTTCGCTTTTTCTGCCACGAATTGTTCCGTTAGTGATAATTCTGTACAACAAGATTTCGTAGATAATTGCTGCCACGGATTACAGGGTTAGCACGGATTAATGCAGGCAATCAGCAGCAAGATATCTTAAGTTGTGGATGGAGATCATCGTTGTGAAGACGCTGGAATTCGTGGCAAGAAAGGTACGCCATCACCAAAAGCGGTGATACATTTAAATGTTACCCAATTGTTGTTATCTTCATCTTCTCATCACCCACCCAAATAAACCAACATGCAAACTGCTGCAACGCTCACAGCACCTGCGCCATTTAGTGAACTCAAAGCGACTAAAGTACGAGTCAGTTCTATAGATCTTTTACGCGGTACTGTAATGATCATCATGGCACTGGATCATGTACGTGATTACTTTCACGCCGATGCATTTATATACGACCCACTCGACCTGACCAAAACCAGTCCACTACTTTTTTTCACACGCTGGATCACTCATTTTTGCGCACCTGTATTTGTTTTTCTTGCGGGTACTTCTGCCTTTCTATCTGGTCAGAAAAAAACAAAGAAAGAATTATCGTTCTTTTTATTGACCCGCGGCTTGTGGTTAATCCTGCTCGAATTGACAGTTATTAACTTTGGATGGGCTTTCAACTGGCATCTCCCCATGCTTCCACTAATCGTTATA
>DAINQQ010000210.1:0-9850 GCA_036742645.1 Flavitalea sp. | reverse complement strand
TCCATCTCCAGAATTACTGAAAATGGATTATCAAAGAATTATCGGGGAGACCCTAAGTAAAATTAATTAGCCGTTCAATTCTTGTTTTATACTGTCAAATCTCCTTAGGTACATCGTACATGAAACATCTTACAGCGCAAATCATATTTCGTACTTCTAACTTCGTACTTCATACTTGAAAACACCCTGGTATTTGTTACACCTCAACCATAGCTTTTATTACGCCATTTGCAGGATTGAGCCAACTGTCGAAATTAGATTTTACACTATCGAATGTAACACGGTGTGTAATATACGTCGTTGGATCAACAAGATTATTTTTCATGGAATCCATTACGTGATCAAAATCTTTCCGAGTGGCGTTGCGACTGCTCATCAACGTGGCTTCTCTTTTATGAAACTCTGGGTGGCTGAATGAGATATCACATTTTTGCAAACCTACCAGCACATATCGTCCGCCATGAGCCAGGTATTGAAAAGCATTACTGATCGCTTTAAGGTTTCCCGTTGCATCAATAATAACAGAAGGCATGTCGCCATTGGTGATTTCACTCAATTGACTTAAAACATCAGAACTCATCGCATTAATGGTATGCTCGACTTTCAGTTTTGTTCTGCAAAAATGTAAACGGTTATCGTTGATATCAATAGCAACCACTTTTCCTCCGGCTATCCGGGCAAATTCCATTGTTCCCAATCCAATGGGGCCAGCTCCGACAACGAGTACAAATTCTCCCGGTATAATTTCCGCTCTGCGCACTCCATGGGCTCCAATAGCAAGTGGCTCCACTAACGCAAGCTCGTCCAGGCTAAGATCATGGCCATGAATCAGCGAGTAAGAGGGAACCGCTAAGTATTCAGCCATCCCTCCATCAATATGAACTCCGCAAACTTTGATATTCGTACAACAGTTTTCTTTCCCGGTTCGGCAGGCAATGCAGTTTCCACAATAAAAATAGGGGATGAATGTAACGCGTTCTCCTTCACTAAAACCTGGTGCATCGCCGGTTACATATTCTCCAGCCAGCTCATGTCCGAGAATTCTAGGATAACTTAGGAAAGGTTGCGTCCCTTCGAACGCATGCAGATCTGTTCCGCAAATGCCTATCCTGCTGATCTTAATTAAAGAAAAGCCTTTTCCTGGTGCAGGTTTATTCATCTCTTCATACTCAAAGTGACGAGGAGTTGTACATATCAATGATTTCATTGGAATTATTTTGGATTAGGTGCTTTTTTTAACTGCTAAGTTTGTGCACTACAAAGTTTCCCCGAATGTCATTCTGTAAAACAAGAAGATGCCTTTGTTTCGTTTGCCACGACTTACACGAATTATCACGAATTAATTCGTGGCAATTGGTGTAATTAGTGGCAAAACTTTCTGATTTGAATGTTGTCCCTATAATATCATCTCCTCCGACACGCTGGAATTCGTGGCAAACATGGACTTTTATTTTTTTAGTTGCAAAGAACTATCGTTCATTTCAAATGTATTACTCTTTAACAAGTTGATTATTTCAGCGCCTGCTAATAACACGGGCCCGTACCCGTGAGCAGCATACACATTAACGGGTCGATAGTAATAAAACGCCGGATCAAAAGCCATTCCTGTTCCCACGCAGGTTCCTTCGACCTGTCCTCCTGCATTTACTTTTGTCGTAACAGCATTCCAGGCGAGTATCGCCATTGGCGAGTAGGCGAGTTTATCAATCCATCCTTTATTGGCGGCTCTCGCCAGGCAATAGGCGTAAATAGCAGTTGCCGACGTTTCAAGATACGAATCAGGTCTATCTAACAGCTGGTGCCAAAAGCCTTCACCCGATTGGTAAGATGCCAGTCCCTTTGCATGTGCCTGCAATTGCTGTAAGACCGTTGCCCGCCCTGTATGAGTTTCCGGTAAAACGTCCAGCAACTCCACCATAGCAAGGATGGCCCAACCGTTCGCGCGTGCCCAATGAAATTGCGGGTGAACTTGCATCTCCTGTACCCAACCGTGCATATAAATTCCTTTTTCCTTATTGAACATCCGTTCGGAAAATTGCAATATCTGTTTGACACAATCATCATAGTATTTGGTGTCACCAGTTAACTTTCCCATTTGCGCAAGTGCAGGCACGCTCATGTACAGATCGTCAAGCCAGAGTGTGTTTTTTTGAGGTCGGTTTCTTGCCAATGTGCCATCACTTAAGCGAAATTCTTTGGTGCTAATGTATTTCGCGAAATTGTCGATCCATGGCCGAAGAGCAGGAAGGGAACCCGCTCTGAGTGTTTTTATCATCGCGGCACAAAGCGCTCCTGCATCATCCAAAGCATGTGGCTCAATGATCGATCGCACAGGATTAGGCGCTCGTGCATTTTTATCGTACTGCAGTTTAAGTATAGGCACTAATTCTGAGATAAATTTCATTCGACGGGTAGTGTAATCAGTAAATTTTTTATCACCGGTTGCTTCCCCGGCAAGCAACATTCCTGAGTATGTGACACCCCATTCATAACTTGTCAACCGAAAATCTCCCTGCTTGAAAATGGTGCCTGTATCGGCCTTCGAAATTTCAACCGATTCGCCCGTTCTCCTGCTTACAACTTCTACGGGTGTTGCCGCCTCCAAATAACTGTAAATTTTATCAAGGACTTTTTTTACACTATCGACCGATGGAGTGCCATACGGCACTTTATAATCTGGTTGTAGGGCGTGAAGGGGCGTGGTGACATCATTTCCTTTGTTTTGAGCAAGCGTTATTACGCCCCATAGTTCGAAGAGCAGAAGCAAAATGATTTTTGGTGTATTCATCATCATGATTGATTTAATACTTAACAAAAGTTACTAAAGGTATTTGATTCAGTTTCTTCTTTATGTTCTTCGCCAACTTTCTAATGTGCGGTCAAAGGGGTTAACGAAGAACACAAACGTACTATTGAGCAATAAAAAAAATGGACGGTCAATGGAAATTGACACGTCCTAACCAACGATTGCGAGAGTCTTTATATTAAGAATCTTAATAACCGGGATTCTGGTAGTCGGCCATATCCGCTGGTGACATAGGCTGCCCATTAATTGTTTGGGCAATCATCTGTAAAAGCGGTATTGGACGTAACTTATGAAAGGTGGCAAACGACGGACTAATATCCGCGTTGTAGAGTTTTGTTCTTTCAAAGAAGGTCTCTGTCCGCACTAAATCTTCCCAGCGGTAAAATTCACCGCAGAGTTCCCTGGTCCTTTCATTTAATATAAAATGAATAAATCGTGCCGGAGAGCTGGTTACGGTTGGCGGATAAAGTTCGCTAGGCGCATTTGTTGTAAATAATGCCTGTGTAGCGAGGTTATTCGTTTCGGTATTCGCTAAGGTGTTTGGACCTCCCATGTACTGCCATATTTGGGGGCTTCTTGTTTCGCCGGATTTATAGGCAGCTCTTCTTCTCAATATATTTATATAAGTCAGAGCATTTCCGTAATCACCCTTTCTTCCATAAGCTTCCGCAATCGCTAAATATGTATCGGCCAATCGTGCGAATGTGCCGTTCCTTATCCCTCTTGCCTCATTGTTTGTGGTGGTAAGCCTGATAGGATCTGAAAGCTTCCACAGGCTTAAGTACTTATTTCCCGAATAATCACTGGAAATAGCACCACCGGGAACCGTTTGCTTATATCGCGCAAACACGGCATAGTACCGCATGTTTGCAATATCCGTAGTCAGCAAAGGCATATTAATTGGATTAACAATATAAATGGCCGCAGTATCGCCCAGGCCAACACGTGGTTTGCCTACGAGACCCGGATTAGGTGCATTGGCTGCTGTAAACACGGGAAGGCTTGTATTTGATGCAACATTTCTGTAGAAAGCAGTTTGAAAAGATTTGAAGAACCTTGAGTCATTGATCTTGTCAAAAATATCTATTGTGTAGTCTGTAGGGCGAAGTCTTCGGAATGGACGTTGATTGTAAAAGTCTCTCACCATGCCCGGTATATTGGCATCATAGGCTGAGGGATAAAATAAATGTGTTTGATTGTTTGTGCCCGCTAAGTTTAAGTTGGAAGAAAACTGCGCGGCGTAAATAATTTCATTGCTTGCATTGTTAGCATCAATTTTTGCTTTAGTTCCGGTTGGTGCCGAACCATTTTCTCCCAGTGGTGGTATTTTTCCATCGGGGTAAGAAGCGTCGAACAGTAATCCGTAATCTAACTCCAATGCATGTCCACTTTTTGTAATGACCGAATCAGAGAATGCTATGACACTGTCCATATCTGTCGGCTTCTGCCCACGGGCTTCAGTTACCGCACTTCCTCTAGTCAGATATGCTTTAGCAAGAAAGTGATAAGCCATTGCGCGAGTGGCTCTACCCCTGTCAGCACCAGTATATCTCCACGGAAGGGCAGGACCGGCAGCTTTGAAATCACCGATAATCTGTTCGTATACCTGTGCTACTGTTGCTCTTGGAAATTCATATTGAGGCTCATCAGGCACTGCGGTTATTAATGGAATACCGCCAAACTGTTGTACCATTTGAAAATAATATAATCCTCTCAATGCCTTGAGTTCGGCGATTCTTAGATCCTTTTGCGCTTGTGTGGCTAATACTTTCGATGTCGGATCATCGAAGGCCGCGATCATCTCAATTCCCTGGTTACACCTCCTAATGCCTGAGTAATTGTTAGTCCAAAGTCCATTTACAAATGCATCATTTGAGTTTAGGTTCGCATCATAATCGTTGTAGCGGACATTATTAAACTGGTCTCCTTCTCTAAATTCATCCACTCCAAAATTATGCATGGCATAAGATTGTTCCCCGGTAAAAGTCCATTGCAATGGCGCGTAGGCAGACTTTACCAAGTCTTCTAATCCAGCATCCGTTTTATAATAATCTTCGGTAAGTGTGGTTACCAATTCTTCTTTGATGAATTTCTTGCAGGCTGGTAAAATGAATATCAGGCATGCGGTAATCCAGGATAATTTTCGAAAATTCATTTTCATATCTAAAAATTTTAAAAATCAGTTTAGGCAAAGCAATCTATAAATCCAGTTTTACACCAAGTACATAGCTTCGATAGCTATACGATGTTGGACCCGTGTTATTGGTTGTACTACCTGGAAACTCCCGGTAGGGGACCGTTTCCGGATCATAGTCAGAATGTTTATGAATTAAAATCGGATTAACCGCCATTAAGTAAAATGCCAGATTATTCATGCTCATTTTACTGGTTAGGGTTTTTGGAAGTCTATAGGTGAGCGTGATATTCTTAAATTTAATAAAGGTTGCTTTTGTATACGTTAATGCTTCCCAGTTTAATGGAATGTCACTGGTTTGCGTCGGTTGCTGATAGTCGTTACTCGGATTTGTTGGTGTCCAATAATTTACTTTTGGAGATTGATAACGGCCTACCAAACCCGGACGCGGTACCCGGTATAGTCCGCCCACACGAAAATACACCAGGAAGTTGAGCTCGAAATTTTTGTAAGAAACAGTATTTCCAATACTTGCCGTGAAGTCTGGATTGTGAGAGCCAAGAATAATTCTGTCAGCAGGGCTATAAGCGGTATCTCCATTCGCATCGAAGATCCTGATCCTTCCCGGCAGATAGTTTACATTATTTCTATTCCCAGATTTTAACCAATAGTAGTTTGCTAATACTCCTTTGCCCGTACTGTCGGCATATTGGAAAATGCCTTCTTTCTGGAAACCCCAGTATACCTGAAGAGGTTGGTCGAGGATCCAGAGATTGGCATAGTTGCTGTTACCGCTGCCATCGATATCTACAATCTTCTCTTTGTTTTTTGTAAAGACGAAGTCGGTTGACCACCTAAAGTTTCCGCGAGTGATATTCTGCGTATTCAAAGTAATTTCGATGCCCTTGTTCGTTACCTTTCCAAGGTTGATAAACACAAAATCGACACCATTCGCTGAAGGGATGGATTTCTGCTGTAACCCGTCAGTAGTGTTAGATTGGTATACATCGATTATACCAAATATCCTGTTATTGAACATGCCAAATTCGAGACCAACGTTAGCAGTGCTGGTTTTTTCCCAGGTGAGATTTGGCGTTTGAAAGGTAGTAGGAGCAGAGCCTATAGCCGCCTGGCCATTGCCCCAGTTGTAATTTGTAAATCCTAAGGGACCGGCCGTTTGATAAGGCGCTATCGACGCGTTACCCACACGTCCGAAACCTACTCTTAGCCTAGCACTGTTGAAAAGGTTTTGGCCCTGAAAAAAGTCTTCATTGTCGATTTGCCAGGCAACAGATGCAGCTGGAAACCACGCTCCTTTATTTTCCTCCGATAACACCGATGAATTATCATAGCGATTACTCAACGTAAGAAGGTATTTATTCCGGAACGAATATTCCACACGTCCCATATAAGATAAATACTGTGTTGCCGAATAAGTGCCCGAACCTGTCACGATCGCGTCAGTATTTCTGTTCAGCGAATACCATTTTTGCGCTTCGAAGATGAGATTATTCGCGCTCATTGTTAACGAGGTCGCGCGATTCAAACTCTGGAATTCATTAAGTAGTGTTACAGTGATAGAATGATCTGATTTAATTTTCGTGTTATAGGTTAGGATGTTATCCCACACCCACGAAGCGGCATTGTTTACAGTTTGTGAAGCATTGGCAGGGCTGCCTAAACGAATCGAAGATTGTGCTCCGTTAAAAGTACCCTGTCTTGAATTGCGGGTATCCAATCCAAACATCGTACGAAATTTCAGTCCCTTGAAAAGTCCCACCTCAGCGAAAACATTTCCAAATACCCTGTTTATTTTTGTTTCGTTAAAAACAGTGTTACGGTCGTTTACTGCATTGATGATCTGTGCATCTCTGTTAGGATTGAGAATCCAGTTACCTGCTGAATCGTAGGGTTCAACCATTGGGATCATACCCGATGCATTACCATAAGAGCTCGTACTCGTATTTGTAATACTGTGTATATAGTTGATACTTGCTCCAAACGTTAAAAACTTAGCCGGTTTGAATTCGGTTGATGTACCAATCGAATACCGGGTATAATCCTGCCCGTACTCGATACCTTTTTGCTTAAAATAGCCGGCATTGAACGATGATTTGAATTTCTCGCTTCCTGCTGTTACTGAAATACTATGATTCGCTGTGAGACCATTTCTTAACCCAACTTCACCCAGCCAGTCATAACTTTTAATTTTTGAAGGATCGTACATGTCGATGCTGTCGATCTGGCTAAGGCCAAGACTTTGCAATACCGATCTTTCTTCTGGAGTTGTTGTACGTTTTTGCGCTATGTATATATTGTTTGTAGCATCATATACGCGCCAGGTATAGGCATCTTTGATAGAGTTCCACTGTTCTATGCTGCCAAACCTGTTCTTAAACAACGCAACATCCGCAATGGCAGTGGGATAATAAAAAAGAGGGTTTGTTGCTGTCGCTGCGCCAATGGTCCTGGTATAAGCCCTATCAGCAAAAAACGCCTGACGCCATGCATCAGATAGTTCCACGGAATTAAATACCGGTAACACACGACTGATCTGTTCAACTGATTGGCTGCCCTGGTAACTTACCGAAATCTTACCTGTTCTGCCTTTTCTTGTTGTGATCTGTACTACACCATTAGCACCACGCACGCCATAAATGGCTGTAGCAGATGCATCTTTTAGAATGTCTACCGACTCAATATCTGCCGGGTTCATGTCATCGATTGTATAGCTTACCGGAAATCCATCAACAACATATAAAGGATCGTTACCTGCACTCAATGATCGGTTACCTCGAATTCGTACAGAGCTTCCCGTGCCTGGGCGAAAGCCACTTGGTGTAACATCAACACCGGCCAATCTTCCCTGTAGTGCTTGTGTTACATTGGTTGTTTGTACGGACCGGAGATCTTCACCGGAAATCGACGTTGTTGCCCCTGTAACTTCCACTCTTCTCCTTGTTCCATATCCAACCACAACCACGCTCTCAAGTTCTGCGTTAGGCGCCATTGTGATGTTAAGAGAAGTGCGGTTATTCACGTTTACTTCCTGGGATTGAAACCCTGTATAACTGATTACAAGTGTAGCATCCTCCTTGACAGTAATTTTGAATAATCCTTCCGCATCAGAGGTTGCAGTAATAGTCGTACCTTTTTCATTGATAGTGGCACCCGCCAGTGGTTCGGCCTTGTCATTAAGAATTTTTCCTGTAACTGTAACATCCGCTAACTTTTGACTCTTCCCTGCGAAAAAGCCCTTGGAAAAGTTTTTTGGAGTGGTTTGTGTGCTAACTGAAGTTATTAATCGGGAATCCTGCGCGACAAGAGTAACTGGAAATGTAGAAAGAATGATTGCACCAATTACCCAAAGAGTAGGCATGTGTTTTTTCATATAGCAGTAGTTGAAATTTGAAACGATTACAATTTATTTCAGTACCTCATTGAAATCATCCTGCGCCATCCTGCCATTGGTATTTTTCCCCAATTTTCATTAATAGATGATGCGCATTTCTATAGGGAATTTTCCTATGGGAACGATTGCGTAAAAATTGACTCAGCCGCTGGAAAAAATCGATCTGCTAATGCGGTAATTACTTGCTCAGGTTAGTCTAATCCGACATTAGAACTTCGTGTTGACGATCTTTTGTTGTAAAGGGTATCGACAAAGTATGTTGGACGGTTGCTTCAAAAGAAAGAAAATCTAGTATGTAATATAGCTGAACTGTTATCGGTTAATCCGGAATACTCGGAGGGAATCGTTGTTTACGGCAGCGAGTATGATCTTTTCATTGGTTGATAAATGAACAAGTTCCATGTCCTTCACATCTCCTTTTATGATGAAGCCAGATTCAAGAGGGCGGATAAAGCGAAACTTCTTTTCTTTTGTTCCCTTCAGGAAACAACCATACGACGCGTCATATCTACCTGTTACAACCTCAACCTGGTACTCATTGCCGGCGAGTAACAGATCTTTAATACCGTCATTATCGACATCATCGCAAATAATAGCATTTACTGGAGCAAACTGGGTTTCGATTGGTAAAGGATGTTTCACGAATTTCCCATTTCCGATATTTTCAAAAAAACACGACCTCATTTCATCGCAGTATAATTCTAGAATTTTATCCTCGCGTTTTCCTTTGAAAATGTCATCAAATGAAGCGTGTGCATAATCCTCATAAAGCAGAAATCTTTTTTTGATTGCCGGTACCTGGTCGGAAAACAGGTTTCTACTAATCGCTGGAAATGGCCGGCGCATGCCTGATTTGTCTTTGATAAAATAAAAAATAACCGGATCGATTGATCCGTTGCCGTCGATGTCTGATGCAAACAATTGCATAGGTTGGTTTCCAGACACTTTGTAGTTGTTGTTCAGACCATAGTTGCCTGCAACAAGATCAGAATCTCCGTCATTGTCTATATCGGTTACAATCAATTTCCGCCACATACCATTTATATGCTCCAGACCGGTTGAGACAGTCACTTCCTTTAAACTTCCATTACTGTTCTTGAAAAATCTTATAGGCATCCATTCACCAGCAATGATCAAATCCATTTGTTTGTCATTATCGAAATCTATCCATGCGGCGGTGGTTACCATTCCGGCGTTTTGTAATTCAAGACAAACTTTTGAAGTCAGATCATTAAAAACGCCATTAGTATTTTGAAGGATATAACTTCTTGGCGGCTGCGGATATTTCTTTGAGACCCGTCCCCCAATAAACAGATCCTGATCGCCATCTCCATCGTAGTCCCCTGCGGTCACACAGCCTCCAAAAGTTTTTACAGCGGTGGGAACGGCATCAGGTTGCAGGCTAAAATTTCCCCGTCCGTCATTGGTGTACAATCGTGGCCTGAAATAATCAGATGAATCTTCATATCGTATGCCGTCTTCTGCTTTAAAAAAAAAA
>DAINQQ010000209.1:0-9877 GCA_036742645.1 Flavitalea sp. | reverse complement strand
CGAATCGGACCATTAGAACACACTCCGCTGTTCCTACCTGGCACTTGTTCGGAGGCAAGGATTCAATTCACGCACAGCAGTTTAGTCCTCCGCGGACAGCACCGAGTCCTGACCCGGCAAGTATAGATTGGCTGTTACTCATGCCCAGAACGGGAACAACGCCCACGGGTATTTTCAAAGATGTAATCTTTATCCAGCGCATTGCGACGAAGGGTGGCAAGGCACCTGCCAATTACCTGTAAGCGCAAACGAAACTGTCGAGGTAAGTTATACGGCTGTATATCGCTTTACGAAAGCGAATCCTTAACTCAAGTCTCCCGTAATGTCCTTCGTGTCTCCTTTGTGTCTTTTGTAAACCCCCCTTCGGCTATCAGTGGGTTCACCAAGAACACAAAGGCGAACACTAGGAACACGAAGAAAAATTAAGCACTTCAAACAGCAACGAGATGCGCATTATTGACCGCTGATTCGGAATACTTCCTATTTCTCATTTTTCTTGTTAAACCTAGTTATGAAAAAAACGCTTGCATTATCCTACGGGATAGTATGTTACCTGACTTTCTTTGTCACAATATTATACGCCATCGGGTTTGTTGGTAACCTCCCAGTACCGAAAACCATTGACGGCAATCCGCGAGTTCCATTACCGCTGGCTATTATTATAGACGCTTTGCTATTGCTTTTATTTGGATTGCAGCATAGCATTATGGCCAGGCCGGGCTTTAAAAAATCTTGGACGAAATTTGTTCCTGACCACCTTGAACGCAGCACTTATATATTGTTAGCAAGTCTTTGTTTGTTATTAATGATGTGGCAGTGGCAACCTGTAGGAGGGCTGGTCTGGTCAATAGAGAATGGAGTAGCAAAGAACCTGCTCTTTATCATTTTCTTTTGCGGCTGGTTCATTGTATTCTTTTCTACATTTCTCATCCACCATTTTGATTTATTCGGATTGAGGCAGGTGTGGCTCTACTTCAATGGCAAGCCGTATACACAACTGCCATTCAGGGTTCAATTATTTTATAAGGTGGTACGTCACCCTTTATACATGGGATTCCTCATCGCTTTCTGGTCCACTCCTGTTATGACCGCAACACATTTGGTATTTGCGATTGTCACTACTGGCTATGTTACCGCCATTTACACTGAAGCTGCTATAGGAATATCATTTAGCGAAGCCAGCATAGGTAAATTCGAAGAAAAAGATCTTCAAGCGCTTTTTGAGAGAAATACAGAATTTATCGAAGCCGTGTACCAGTGATAGTACCATTCATTAACAAGAAGCGTATTCACTAATCATTTCAAATCTATAAACCTTTCCAACATGACAACAACATCTTCTAAGAGGAGCAGGCATTCTATTGCCTACTCGTTCGTGATCATTCTCAGCGTTATGGTGACGCTCATCTCCTGTAAGAAAAATGGAGACTATCATCACAACAAATCATCCAGATATTCCGCAGAAGTGCTGGATAAATGGATGACAATGCAAATCCGACTTATGAAAAATGCTACCGGTATTCAGAACCAGGCCTTTTCACGTCATTTTGTTTATGCTGGTATCGCTGCTGTGGAAGCACTGGCCCCGGATATGGCAGCACATTCAAGATGGTCCGGTAACTGGAATGGTCTCTCTGGTCTCCCGACTCCTCATCCTTCCGATGAGTATTACTATCCTGCAAATGTCAACGCAGCGATGGCAGCCATCAACAAGTCGCTATTTCCTAATGCGAGTGTCGCAGATAAGATGGCAATCGATTCATTGGAAGTAGCGTTGAATACGGCTTTCGTGGCAATACAGACCCCAGCCATTATCAGCAGATCGAACGATTTTGGAAAATCCGTTGCGGCGGTTATATTCAACTGGGCAGAGTCTGATGGATATAAGAATGCCAGCAGCTCATATACGCCGCCCGTAAAAGATGGCTATTGGGTGCCAACGCCGCCGGCATTTTCAGCCGCCGCATCCCCTTACTGGGGGAATAATCGTTCTGTTGTAAAAGGAAGTCTTACTAACACCACCCCAGAACCGCCGATTGCTTATTCCACCGATCCTAACTCTGCTTTTTACCAGATGGCAAAGAACGTCTATGATCTATCTCAGAGCCTTACAGAAGACCAAAAAGCGATGGTTATGTTCTGGAGAGATGTACCAGGAGTTTCCTCTCCAGGTCACTGGTTGAGCATTCTCCAACAGGTGATCCGTAAAACAAATGCAAGACTTGATAAAGCCGCATTGGCATATGCAGTGACCGGCGCGGCAATCAATGACGGATTGATCAGTGTCTGGAAAACGAAGTACAAGTACAGCCTGATCCGCCCGATCACTTATATCCGGAATGTAATGGGCCACAGCGCATGGAACTCTTATATTGGAACTCCTGGACATCCGGAGTATTCTTCCGCACATTCGGTTCTCTCGGGTGCTGCTGCAGCGGTGTTGCAGGAAGTGTTCGGAAATAGCGGAATCTTCACAGATCACACTTATGACTATATGGGTTTTGCACCAAGAACTTATGCTTCTTTCACCTCTATTGCTGACGAAGCCGGGAAATCAAGAGTGTACGCGGGAATACATTATCAGCAATCTGTTGATGCCGGTTTGGTAGAAGGGAGAAAACTAGCTGCCAACATTTTAAACAAGCGATACAAAAATGACGACGAGGATGAAATAATGAAAGCCAAAATTTCAAGTGGTCTTGCGCCTCTCGGTAAATAGATAATTATCTTAAAAGTAAAGCCCTCGCTATGGAGGGCTTACGTTTTTTATCGAGCAAGTCAGTAATTCTATGTGCTTCCTATGTTTCTATGTGTCTATATGGTAAACTTTCTTCGAATCAGATAGGAACATAGAAGCATAGGTAATCACATAGATTGGCAATGAAAAACTTTCTATCAGTGCTGTCTCGCACTAAAACTTATTACAAATTTCCTGTTTCATACTTCCTACACTGTCTTTCACTTTTTACCTTCATCTTTCTTCCTTCCGTACTTCGTACATTCTAATTGTACCTCGTATTTCTAAAGTTTTTAAAAAATATATTTGGTTTGGATCCAAATTATTTAGATATTTGTCTAAATATATAATTAGTCAAATGTCTAACTTATGAATGTATTGTTTAAGGCGTTGAATGATCCAACGAGACGGGAGATCGTGGAATTGTTGAAACGAAAAGATATGACCGCAGGTGAGATCGCCGATCATTTTAATATTTCGAAGCCAAGTATATCCCATCACCTGGATCTATTAAAACAGGCTGACATTTTATCGTCGATCAAAAATGGTCAGTTTATATACTATTCCCTCAATGCCACTGTTCTCGATGAAATCATCGCCTGGATTTTGGGATTGCAAAACAAGAAAAAAAAATGATGTTATGAAAAAGTCACATGTTCTCAACTCAATAATGATTGTGATTGGACTATCCCCTTTGGGATTTTTGTTAATAGTGTGGGAAACAATACCAGAAACTTTCGTTACAAGATTTGAATTAAACAGAGTAATAGAAGAAATTCAAAGCAGGAAGGAGCTGTTAATCGCGGTTAGTGTTCTTTCTGTTCTATCCGTTCTGCTTTATTTATTAATGCGCAATATCAGGCGGTTAGATCCAAAGGTCAACGATTCGACGCCTAAATCTCCATTTCATAAGTTGGGAATTATCGTCATTCTTTTCCTGGCAGTTTTCAATTACTTTTTAATTCTTTCAGCGAAGAATGAATGGACAATGGATATACGCATTTTGTTAGCAGTTTTTGGACTTTTGATGGCGCTTATTGGTAACTACATGAACAATATTAAGCCGAATTATTTTGCAGGTATACGCCTGCCCTGGACGTTAAATGATCCCGAGAATTGGCACAGGACGCATCTTCTGGCCGGCAAATTGTGGTTTGCGGGAGGCATTGTTCTCATAATTGGCAGCTTTGTTTTTGCTAAATCGATCCTCATCCCGTTTGCGGTGACTGTATTGATCCTCCTGGTTGTTATCCCGGGAATTTATTCTTATAAAATTTATCGTAACAAATTAAGTTAATCTACAATTGCTTGTTGCGAAAAGCCTCCTCGGCCGTTGTTGGTGAAAAACACCAACAACGGAGTTTCGTTTTGAGCCGCGGATTGGGACGCGAGCGGATTGACGAAGACTGACCCCGACTTTCACACTGTATCTATTTGACACGGTCATATTTCAGATGCAGTATCCTTCCGGAATTCACTTCGAAGGCGATAATTTTTCCCTTTTTATCCCTGATGAAGTGAATATGATTCATCCACCAGTGTGGAGTAGTAAACTGGTCCGGTGCAATATATTTTAAAGGCACGTCGTTGAACTTGCGGTGCGTGAGCTTTAGCTCTCCATTTTTTTCAATTACCTGATAGAATGCTTCCGTTTCTTCTCCAAAATAGTTGCCTGCATATTCTGCTGTTATTTTTTGAGCGGCTTGTGGCTGTCTTTTGAAAACAACCGTGTTGTTGGTGTTCTGCAATTTGAATGATGCGATAGAACCTGACGACTTATCTTTTTCATCCAAAATGAGTAATCCACCTCCATCTGTTCGGTATTGATTGTTTCCTGCAAGCGTCAGTTTTATCTCGGAGGTAGCGCCCGAAAAAGTGTTTTTTCTGAAGAACTTTCCCTCCTTCCAAAACATTTCGGCAAGATCGCCCCGCTCGGAGTAATATCGGCCCTGCAATTTTTTGATAAGAATACTATCGGTTAAAAGAGGCTGTTCCTCAGGCTTTGGTTCTTCTTTTGTATCTGTGATCAGCAAATTCGCTACCTGGTTGGTGAGCCCGGTTGGATCGGTTGCTCCGTGATTACTGAAAACAACGATTCCTAATCCCTTCTCCGGGAACCGGCAGGCATAAGTACGGAACCCTGCATCTCCGCCACCATGACCAATTCGTTTCCATCCCTTGTATTTGTCGATTGAAATTGCGAAAGCGTACGTTAATTTCCTGCCGTCATTCAACGTTCCGACTTCATACATTTTTTCAACAACCTCTTTCCCCGCGACGGTACCGGTTTCATAATTGTTCAACCATTTCGTTTCGTCCTGAACGGTAGTATGCAAGCTTGTTGCGCCTACAATCGAATAGCTAAGAACAGCATGCTGAAAGCGATTGCCGGGCATCGGGTTGTAAGAATACGCGCGTCCAGGCACGAGTTCCTGGTAATTGTCATGGAAGTGAGTATTCTTCATTCCCAGAGGTTGGAAAATGTTTTTATCGGCATACTCCCTGAGTGAAAGGCCGCTTACTTTTTTTATAATTTCTGCCATCAGAGTATAACCCGTGTTACAGTACATCGATTCTTCCCCGGGAATAAAATTGAGTGCTTTTTGTTTTGACACGAGTTTAATAACATGTCCCTGCGTAATCACATCGTCAAGTTGCCAACCGGCATTGGCGAGTAGTTGCCACTGATCCCGTAAACCACTGGTATGGTAAATAAGATGGCGGATAGTGATCTTATGTCCAAAGTCAGGAATATAATCCAGGTGTTTGCGGATGTCGTCGTCAAGGGAAAGCTTTCCTTCTTTTTCGAGTAACAACATACAAAACGCTACATATTGCTTCGATTCCGACGCTATATGAAAACTGGTGGTTGGAACAATGGGGATAGAATACTCCAGGTTTGCCTGGCCATATCCTTTCTCAAAAAGGATAACGCCATTCTTTGTTACAGCTACAGCGCAACCTGGTGTGCTGGCAGTATACGACCTAAAAATGGCATCAATCTTACTAATTGTTGAATCGGGCAGGTTTTGCGACACCATGCTCAATGGAAGAAGCAATAGGAAAAGCAGTTGTTTCATTGGGAGAAGGTAGGTATTTTCTGAGTTTTATATTCACACAGAGTTCTTTTTTGCAACTTTGCATTGCGTCCGGAATACTTTTCAGGCAAAATTGAGACAAAATATCTTTGATATCAGTCCGGATATTAATTTACGAAAATCCCCAGTTTCGGTGATATTAAACGCTTTTTATGGTATGGTATAACCGGACGCTCGATGGTAGCTTCACAATTTGTCTGTAGATGTATTTGGATCACGTGAGGCTCTGTCAACCATAAACCTTCTAAAACAATCAGCCATGATTTCAACCCTGCAAGAGTTGTCAGTAAAGAAGCCCCGGGTAGCAGTAAAACCGGCTACACGCATCCACTCCATAGACATCCTTCGTGGTGCGGTAATGCTCATTATGGCCTTAGATCACGCACGCCATATTTTTCACACACCCGCGATGATTGACGAGCCCACCAATCTTGCAACCACAACACCCGCACTCTTTTTTACCAGGTGGATCACACATTTCTGTGCACCTGTATTTCTTTTTCTATCTGGTATTTCAGCATATATAAGCGGGCAAACAAGATCTAAAAGTGAGTTGAGCGCATTCCTTATTAAAAGGGGGTTGTGGCTACTGGTTGTTGAGATTGCGATCGTCACGCTCGCTATAACCTTCAATCCATCATATGATTTTTTCATTCTACAGGTGATCTGGGCTATTGGTTGCAGTATGATCATTCTCGGTCTACTTGTGAGAACATCATTGCCTGTAATTATCGCAGCCGCTGTCATAATTTTTCTTGGCCACAATGTTCTTGACTACATCGAGCTGCCTACGGAAGGAGTCGCCAGTGTATTCTGGAACGTCTTCTTTACCTCACCCGGTAAGTTCTATCCCGTCGGCGGGGGTAAAGTGATTGCCGTGTTATATACTATTTTACCATGGACAGCAATCATGTTAGCCGGCTTTGCCTTGGGGCAATTATACCGGGCAGATTACAGTTCTGCAGAACGTAAGCGTATTTTATTATGGAGTGGAATTGCAGTAACGGCAGTTTTTGTTACACTGCGGTTGATGAATAACTATGGAGATCCTGCTCCCTGGTCCGAGCAGAAGAACGGGATATATACTTTCCTTTCATTTCTGAATGTGACAAAATACCCGGTCTCACTACAATATTCCTGTATGACACTCGGGCCCGCTTTGATTATATTAGCGATTACGGAAAGGACGAAAGCCAAATTCTCAGAAATGATTATGGTCTTCGGACGAGTGCCTTTCTTTTATTATGTATGCCATTTTTATTTACTTCACCTGATGTGCGTTGTTTTGTTTTTCGCATCTGGTTATGGATGGGATCAGGTGGTTGACAAGAATTCGTTTATGTTTTTCAGACCGCTTCAATTTGGGGTTGGCCTTCTAGCTGTATACCTGATATGGTTATTGGCGATTGTTCTCTTATATTGGCCGTGCAAGTGGTTTAGTAACTACAAGAAGACCCACCGGCAATGGTGGTTGAGCTATATATGATCAGTAGCAAGGATAGTTCCGCCAATCCATTGAAATGAACTCCTCCGACTAGCTGTTTCTCACCATTGTTGTATTGGGCAAGTCGTTACAGTACCAATCATTTCGCTGTTTAAGGTATTTTAAACCGTAAAAGCGACATCATTGAACGCGCTACCTTCACCTCAAACCTCTAAAAGTATTGCTTGATATTAAAATGAAAGAACAAATGCAATACTTTTGATTTCATTCTTTAAAGATTGCTAAAAAACATTCTTGGTCTTCGATCAATGATCGTTTGGTATCTCCATGATGCAAAGGGAATTTATCTGTTATGTCGACATTAGAAGGAATTATTCATCATAAAATTGTAGCAATCCTCAGGGGAGTTAAACCGAAGGATGTATTGAGCGTCGTAAATGCGTTGTATGAAGGAGGTATCAGGCTTGTCGAAGTAACACTGAATTCGCAAGATCCGTTTTCTCAAATTGAGTCACTCAATCATGAGTTTGGAAATAAAATGCTTATAGGCGCAGGAACTGTTCTTGACACTGCCGGCGCAAAGACGGCTATAAAATCAGGTGCCAGGTTCCTGATCTCACCGGTTGTTGATGTAGATGTGATTCGGATTGCGAAGGAGAATCAAGTGGTCTCTATTCCAGGCGCATATACTGCAACAGAAATATTGTTTGCCCACAAAAGTGGGGGAGATATTATCAAAGTATTTCCTGCTTCTGACCCCGGATATTTGAAAGGTGTGCTGGCGGCGCTGGGCCAGGTAAAGTTAATGCCTACCGGTGGCGTAGCCCTTTCTAATATCAGGCTTTTTCATCAATCAGGTTGTGTCGCATTTGGAATAGGCAGTGCCCTGGTGCGGCATGTTGATGATCCGGATAGTCAATATCTCGCTGGGTTAACCGAAAAGGCAAGGGGCTTTGTGGATGCGATAAAGGATGTTCAATTATAAGCGAGGGCCAAACAGAAAATGCACTCCACGCAAACTGTACTTAATGGATAAATTCTTAAGCTGTGATTGGGGGACGTCTTCGTTTAGACTGAGACTGGTAAATGTTGCCGATGAAAAAGTTTGCAAGGAAATCGTCACGGCAGATGGCATTGCCGGTACCCACCAGGAATGGTTAAAAGAAAGCGCTCTGAACGAAGAGCGACTGTCATTTTACCAGGGGTTTCTTCTTAAACAGATCAAAAGACTCGGAGTGGAAGCCCAGGCAAACCTGGCTGGAGTAACTGTGATCGTGAGTGGTATGGCTTCATCAAGCATTGGAATGATCGAGCTACCTTATAAAGAGCTTCCCCTGAAAATAGATGGCTCGGATATTCCCACACACATCATTGAGCAGTCAACAAAGTTTCCACATAAACTAATCGTTATTTCAGGCGCGAGAACCGGCGATGATGTGCTACGTGGAGAAGAGACTTTATTGATCGGGTGTGACATTGCAGATCTTAAGGAAAAGAGTCTTTGGGTTTTTCCCGGTACGCATTCCAAACATATCCAGGTTGTAAAGGACGAAGCTGTTTCTTTCAAAACCTATTTGACAGGCGAGGTTTTCGATTTGCTTTCTACACGGAGTATTTTGTCGAATTCTGTTGAAAGAAATAATCTGAATGAAGAGCAGACAAATAATTTTTTTAGACGAGGAATTGTGGAAGGTGCCTCCGGAAACTTGCTTAATACTGTTTTTCACGTACGGACAAACCAGTTGTTCAATAAAAATACCAGAGCACAAAATTATCATTACCTGAGTGGATTGCTCATCGGGGCGGAGCTAAAGGATATTCAGGATTCATCCGAATCTGTTTTCCTGGTTTCTGGCGATTCTTTAAAAAAGAACTATCAGCAAGGGATCGAGATGTTAGGATTTCGTAATTCAGTTCAATGTATAAATGCAGACAAAGCTTTTGTTAAAGGGCAACTCAGAATTTACCAATCGTTTAGAAGCAGAAATTGAAACGAAGCGAAAATCCTATACTAAGTTGTTCTGTACGACGACCTGTTTAATGAATGTCCTGCGGATCGTACAAAGGGTCCTGAGGCCGGGCTATATCGAATTTTGGTCTCTTTTTTCATAGTGATTTTTCATAGCCGCTCTTAATGGGATTCACTTACCCGTATCTGGATTTCGCTCCCGTTCTGGGAAAATCTATTTTCCAATGCGGGCCAAAAGCACTGCTTGTCAATGACTCATTCGATGGCTCAATAGTTGGCACTAGTAGTTGTACCCTAAATCCTGTGCGTTATGAACAAGTCACAAATAACAAAGGGAAAAAAGCCACTCTTAATTTTATGGATCGCTTTCCTACTGGCAGGTCTGGTTCCGGGCGTTGTAAAATCGCAATGCAGTGCGCCGCCATGACTTTTCACAGCCCGGTTCTGATAAGCGGAACTGATGGTCAGCAGGGAGCGGTTTACCTGTTTCAAAATGTGTTGCCTGGTGTGGATGCACATATCGAAGTTCTTGGATTATATGGCGGAGCGACGTTATATAATATCGACGACACAACAGGTATCGGCTATTATGATGCATTTCAACCATATGTCGGCGCCGCACCTAATGA
>DAINQQ010000208.1:0-9904 GCA_036742645.1 Flavitalea sp. | reverse complement strand
AGGGAAAAATCCGGTGCCATTTGGCCTGTTTCGACTTTCATGATTTTAATTTTACTAGGTTGTCCTGCGAGCGAAGTGACGCTCGTGCTTTTCACAAATATCCGACGAGGTTGTCTTTCTTCTGACAAGAATCTTTGGCAATCGTTCTTAGCGAAGTCATCATCTGCTATAACCTGGGGCAGAGAACCTTGTCCCGGCTGCTATTATAACGATCGAGAAATGCTATGTATGAAATCGAAAGCTCAAATCCACCACGCCCGCGGCTGGCTGTTTTAAGGGGAGAGACATTCAGGTCGTAACTGATGGCAACGGAAAGAGATTTCATGTCAATCTTTATCACAGGGATTAGCGCATCTTTAAATCGCAAGAAAGCACCCGCGTATAGAGTGTAGGGTGGATTTACAGGATCATCTCCAAGCACATGTGAATACAAAGCACCACCTATCGTCTCAGAAAATGAACCTTGCGATGAGTGATCGGCATGAATAGTGAAGGATGAGAAATCATCGATTTTTAATTTGAAGCCTGTTGAGAAAACATATTTGGGATGTAATTCAATATCAGGATCGCGATAAAAAGAATTCTTCGGCCGGTTCAAATGATGGAAAGCGGCACCTACAAACATACTATTCGACTGTTCTTTACCGAAAGAGGTATTGAAGCTCATCCCCACATTTGCATCCCAGCTTGTAAAATTTGGCGCGATAAAATTTTCACCTGTCGGTGCAGTCGGATCAAATCCTCCAGGGCCATATTGATTATCGGTAGTCATCTTCGAGACATCGATACTCTTTCTAACCAGACCACCCATAAAACCCAGCGATAAAAACATGAGTTTGGAATTGCTAAGAGATTTATGATAATTTAACGCCGGTAACACATGTGCAGAGGTTAGTCCAACAGTTCCAGATCTGTCGAACAATGCCTGGATGCCAGTAGTCATAAAATCATTTCCTTTGCCGACTGGCATTTTATATTCCGCATTGATTGACCCTGTCCTGTAAGCATTCGTGAAACTGTTCCACTGGTCACGATATACGCCCTGTACCCGAATATCACCCGAATAAATACCCGCTAATGATGGATTACGAAGTAACGGCGCTTCAAAAAATTGTGAGAAATGTATATCCTGTGAAAAAGACAACGTCTGAACAGTCAGTAACAGTACGATCGTTACCAGGCATCTTTTTTTGTTGCAGGTTACTTGATTAGTCATATCTCACGTTTTACAATCAGGTTAAAATTAACGTATCAATGTAACGTTTCCTTTCACAGGTACTATTTCGCCGTTTTCACAGAGATACTCGATCACGTAAACGTATGTATCCATATTCGCGGGTCTTCCCTGGAACATTCCATTCCATCCATCTGAAATACTATTAGCTGTAAAATTTTTCTTATCAAAGACAAGTTGTCCCCATCTGTTAAAGACGCGCATTGATTGAATTCGGTCAATGGAAGAGCCTCGCGGATAGAAGATATCATTTACGCCATCGCTATTCGGTGTAAAGGTATTTGGGACAAAATAATTTTTGTCGGTACAAACAACTCGTACAGTAACATCACTGCTTGTTCTACATCCATTACTGTCTGTAACAGTGACTTTATACTTGCTTGTGAATTTCGGGTTGGCATAGGGTATAGAACAATCAGTACAAGACAAGTTGTTCGTAGGGGTCCAGTTGTAAAGCCTGATGTTGCGGCTATAAGCCACCGGGAGATCTATGCCGGTGCCGACCGGGATTACCGGATCTGGTCCCATTGTAATCACTGGTAGCGGCGCGACGACAACATCTTTGCTATCGGAGTTTTTACAACCTAATAGGTTAGCTACCTCAAGAGCAATTTTATACGTGCCGCTCTGGGAATAAACTGAAGAAGCGTTTTGCACAGAGCCGGTCTTGCCATTTCCGAAATCCCATTTGTATATAAGAGCCGTGTCTGCGAAAGCAAGATTGGCGTTGAAAAGAACCGGGGTGTTTATACAGGCGATATCCAGGCTTCCGATTGATGGATCCGGAGTACGGTAGACCCTAATTGTATCTACGAGTGAGCTTATACATCCGGCTTGAGTGGTAACATTCAAAGCTACTTCATAGCGATCGGGAGTGCCAAAGTAATGAATAGGATCCTTGTCTGTGGTAGTACTCCCATCATCGAAATTCCATACCGAAGAAGTGATTGGATCATTTGCAATAGTATAATTGGTAAAGTACACAATCCCTGAATCACAGAAATCCTTTCTATCACGTGCGAAGTTCGGAATGGCACCTAATACTTTAATAGGCTGTCCTCCACCAACGCTTGCAAGACATCCCAGGTTATCCGATAACAACAGCGAAGGATAATAAAAATTCGGTGAGCTATAAAAATGAGAAAAGACTTTTGTTTGCGAGCTATCCAGCAGGCCATCACCGTAAAAGAACGTGAACCTCGTTTGCGGCGGGGTTACAATTGAAAAGTCGACGTTCAACGAATTACATGCGTCGAGCGGACTATAAGTTATACTTGAGGTGCTGTTAGGATTGTAAATGTTTATCATACGCGAACTCGAATCTTCGCAGCCACCGTAGCCAACGAGATATAACTTGGCGAGAAATGATCCATGTGTGTTATAAAAATGAGTTGGATTCTGTAAGTCTGAGCCTCCACCATCACCAAAATCCCATGAGAAAGATTCATAGTCGCGTCCCTTAAACACAAATTTGGTTTCCAAGGGTGGGCAAATTGACATAGTGTCTATGGCATCGAAAGCGGCCTTTGGATACCTGATGCTTATAAAGTTATTTCTTGTCAATGAATCTGTGCAACCATAGATATCCGTTACCTTCAGCTTAATGCTGTACCTGGCATCTGGCCCTGTATAGGCGTGTGTTGGATTTTGTAGCGTTGATGTTCCGCCGTCACCAAAGCTCCATACATAATTCAGGTTATAGCCCTGGGATGAATCAATAAATTGCAAGTCTTTTCCCTGACAATAGATTGTATCACCGCCAAAGTATGCAACAGGGTCCGAAATTGTAACAATGCTGTCTTTTGTGATCGTATCTGTACATCCGTTTAGATCCTGCACTATAAGCTTCACTGAATAAATTCCTGTGTCGGCGTACGTATGTGTGAAAGGAGGTGCTGAAAACTGGCTAACGACGCTGTCACCGAAATCCCATGTCCATTTAGTAATGTTTGCAGTGGACGATGTCTGGTCATTAAATGTGATCGCTTTGGCTTGGCAGGTGCCGGGAACCGCCGGGGAGAAATTGGCAATCGGACCTATTACATTAATGAATCCGGTTGTTGTGTCTGTACATCCACCATACTTGTTCGTTATGACGAGTTGTACGCTTTGACCTCCGTTGGATGTAAAGCTTGTATCTAATATTCTCGATCCTGTAAACCATAAGCCGTTGCCAATTCGCCATTGATACTTGGTGATTTTCGTCGTATCCCCTGCCGCCGTAATCTTGACTCGTTCCTTTTTACAGACGGTATTCTTTGCCGCCGTGAACCTTGCGGTTTCATATATGAGTGAAATCGCTTTGGTGTATTTGTGGGTAGGGCATACCAGGGAACTCGGGTCGTTAACCGTTAAACTCACATTATAAACACCCGGTCCAGGGAACGAAAAAAATGCATCTGTTCCGTTAGATGTTCCCAGTCCCGCAAAATCCCAGGAATACGTTACCACGTGGCCAGCAATAACGATCGACTTATTGGTGAAATTGATATTATACTTGTTGGCACAATCGAGTACTGTATCAGTAAATCTGGAAACAGGTGGCACTATCTGGATATAGTCTGGCTTGGTAACTTTGACACGGCATCCATTATTGTATGCCGTTAAGCTTACGGAAAGGGATCCTGTATCAGCAAAACCATGAACAGGATTTTGAAGAGTGTCAGTCGTACCGTCCCCAAAATCCCAAAGCCACCTGGTCGACGGTGTTGCAAGGCTGGTAAATTTGAACGAGTCAGCTGCGCAACCGGCAAATTTATCAGCCACAAAATCAACGGTAGGTGGTGTGCCCGCTTTCACGGCATCGGCGAAAGTCATGGTCTCAATACAGCCGCCAAGGGTGGTGATGGTTAATTTTAGAGTATAAGTGCCGGAATTGTTATATGTATAAGAAGGATTGGGACCCGTACGCGTTGATCCGGGTCCATCGCCAAAATCCCACGAGTAAGCGGATACACCATCTACTGCTTTGATATCCGGAACTGGCGAATAGGTGAACGGTACGCATCCTTCTCCGGGCAAACCTTTAACGGAGACGATAGGTTTAACAATCTGTACGAAAATATTCTTCACCAATGTATTAACGCAACCAAATCGATTAGTAACAGTGAGGGAGACGTTGAACTGGCCGTCTCTGTTATACGTGTGAGTCGGATCTTTTAATGTTGATCGGCCTCCATCACCAAAGTCCCAGGCCCAGGAAACCGCATCGGGTGTAATATCGGTGAAGTTCACTGTGAGCGGTGCTTTGCACGCAATCACGGTTGATGCCGTAAAATCGACAGGAGGCGGCGTAATTACTGAAATTGTTTTTGTGATAGAGTCTTTACAGAACGCATATGTGTTTACAAGTTTCACTACATGCGGACCAGTGGATGTAAATGTTTTAGTAGCATTGATTGCTGTCGATTGAGTTCCATCATCAAAATACCAAATGGAAGAAACCGGCGCTGGGGAACTGGTGTTGGTGAAACTAAGAGGTTTATTTACGCAGACGCTGTCAAGTCCCCCAATGCCTGTGCTGGAACTTCTTATTGTTATGCTTTTTTGAATACTATTGCTACATCCAAAGTCGCTGGCTGTAGTCAGTTTAATTGTATAATTCCCAGCGGCAGGATACTGTGAGCTTGGATTTCGTAGGGTAGAAGTGTTACCGTTGCCCAGATCCCAGGCGTAAGTCAGCGACCCTGGTCCTGCCGATTGATTGCTGAAGTTTACAGTATACGGGGGACGGCAATTACCATTGACAGTATTATTAAAATCTGCCTTTACGCCGGAAACAATCCTGATAAATCTGTTCTTTCCTATCGAGCTCCTACACCCAGTGCTGCTTGTAACCGTGAGGGAAACAGAATAAAAACCATTTACTGAATATGTTTTAGAAGGATTTCGGGCTGTTGATTTCGTTCCGTCCCCGAAATCCCAGTCCCAGGAAGTAAGACTTCCAGCCGGATCGGTTGAAAGGTCCGAAAACTGTACGTTTACTGGCACGCAACCAGTCTGGATATTAGAGGTGAAATCAGCTTGCGGAGATGCGTTTACCCTGATATAGTTTGTCTTCGTAATGCCATGTGTGCCGCTGCCATTCTTTACAACGAGTGTAACGCTGTATACTCCCGGCAGAGTAAAAACAACCACAGGGCTCTGAATATTTGATAGTTGGCCATTTCCAAAATCCCAGTTCCAAAATTTTGGACCTCCGGTCGATTGGTCTGTGAACTGAACTACTAGTGGAGCACATCCCGTCACAGGAGTGCCCGAAAAATTTGCCACCGGTACCTGCGCCCTTACCCATTGTGACATCAATACAACTAGGAGAAACAAAAAATGCTTTATGGCCAACAGAAGAGGTTTTTACGGTTACAGATTATTATAGAATATGGAATTCAAGATGGAGACTCATTATAAAAAAATCAGGCCGTATTTTCTGTATAAGGATGTTTCTTATGACATTGTCTGACTTTCAGTAAAACGCACTCCAAGGATAAAAATGCACAAAGTTTCCAGAATTAGCAACTACTTTCTACCTGCCAATGAAATACGTTGTTAAGCCTCTCGCAGTTGGGTAAAGAACGTGGTATCCAGAATTTGCAGCAGCTTGGTTCCCGCCAGCAGCAGTTCTCTTGTAACAGCATGAAACACAAGTGAAGCTGCTATGGCTTTTTGATAAGGTGAAGGATATTTTTACCGCTTGGCGTTGTCATCTCGGCTTCAACATAATCCCAGTAACTATCCGTCAGTTTCCAGACACCATTGAGCTTATTGATTGGATCTGAAGCTCCGGGGAAATTGGATGTGATTGTATAATTATTAACGTCACCGATCCAGGTGCCATCAAAATATGGCGACCCGACATACCTCGCCTGGACCGTGCCCTGCTCCTCAAATTTGAAGGTGAAGCCGTAGAACTGATTTGTAACGTCAATAGAGCCTTCAACATATTGATGAACTTTCCATTCTCCGTTTGTAATTGCGTCTATGAGAATATCTCTTTGCTTATTTTCAATAGCTTTTTTGCATGAAATAAAGCTGACACAAATAAGCATAAACGTTAAGTGTAAAAAGTTTTTCATGCATCTGTGTTTGGATTCGTCATTAAAATTTGTAAATTTTCCTGTATTTAGCAAGTATATGTTCTAAGAAGTATTGGATATCAAGTGATTTGCCGCAAACTACGGCACATAATTCCTCGCTTGTCAACGTCCTTCCATACTGATAAATATTTGCCTGTAACCAGTTTAATAAGGGCTGCGTGGTTCCGCTCTTCAAATCGTCCTCCAGCGAAGGCATAGCTTCCCTGGCTTTTACGTAGAATTGGGCCGCATAAAAGCTGCCCATACTGTACGTCGGAAAATACCCGAAGCTTCCATGACTCCAGTGAACATCCTGTAAACAGCCCTGTTTATCATCGGAAATCCGTATTCCGAGATACTTAAAGTATTGTTCATTCCAATAAGCGGGAATGTCCTTTACCCCAAGCGTTCCTTCAATCAACTTTCTCTCCAACCCATAACGAATCATAACATGAAAATGGTATGTGACCTCGTCTGCTTCTGTTCGGATCGGTGATGGCTGTACTTTGTTGATGCCAGCATAGAGCTTTTCTTCAGTGATATTTTTCAATTGATCGGGAAAAAAATCTTTCAACACCGGCAACCATCTTTCACAAAAAGCAAAACTGCGCCCAATATGGTTTTCCCATAATCGGGATTGGGATTCATGGATTGAATAAGAAGCTGGTTCGCCGGCGGGCAATCCGTACTGATGCTCGGGAAGTCCCTGTTCATACAATGCATGTCCCAATTCATGAATACAGCTCCAGACCATGCTGGAAAGATCGTTTTCATGTATCCTGGTTGTAATGCGGACATCATTACTATTAAAATTGATGGTGAAAGGATGTTCCGACAAATCCTGCCGCCCCGCCTGGAAATCGTACCCCAGCTCCCTTAAGACCTGCAAACCGAACTCCCATTGCTTGTCTTTCGGATAGTATTGAAATAAAAAAGAGTCATCAACCTGCGGTTGAGCGACAATCATCTGCACGATTCCCTTCAGTGAAAGCCTCATTTTGCTAAATACAGCATCCAGTAACTCTACGGTTGATCCCTTATCATGGTCGTTTAGTAAGGCATTGTAGGGATGGTCTGTGTATCCTAGAAAGTCTGCTTCCCGCTTTTTCAACTCAATGAGCCGCGAAAGATCCGATTCGAACAAAGAAAAATCATTTGCTTTCCGCGCTTCCATCCAGCTGTGAAAACTTTTACTTACTGTTTCTGATAACTCTCTTACAAAGGCCGAGGTGAACTTTCTTTGCTTTAGGTAGTCTTCCCAGGTGAGCTCGATGTTCCTTTTACCTTTCGCCTCAAGATCATTTTTGCCAAGAATTTCCTGCAGCAAAGTTCCTAACTGCTCGCTGGTAAAAAATTTGTGCGCTATTTCTGAAAGTGTGGCAATCTGTTGTCCGCGGATAGATGCACCTCGTGGCGGAAGATATGTTTCCTGATCCCATTGCAAAACAGCTGACGAATAACGGATATCCGCAATTTTGTTCATTTGGCTCTGATATTCCCTATATAAGTCTGATGTGGAGTTCATGATAGTGAGTGATGAGTTGGTGAATGGTGAGCGAAGTGAACCAGCAAAGTCGAACCACAAGATCAATCCTCAACCTCATGCTCAGCCTTCTCGCCGTTTTCAATAATATCTCCCGGTTTAAAAAGCACGTTTTTCATAATGATCCTCCACTTCTCCTTTTTTCTTAGTAAGAATTCCAGGTCCATGGCAAAATGGATAAATTCTTCCTTCTGTGTATTTTCCATAATTGCCTTCGCTTCTTTATCTTTTTCAACTGAAATTCTTTGTTCATACCAATCAATGGCCTCGGCCTCTTCGATCAATGACTTTATCATACGTGCGAAGGTCCTTGTCTCTTGCGATAGCTCAGAAGGCGGTTCGTGATATTGATCAAATCCCATATTTCAATATTTATGAAGTGATTTAAATTAATCATTGATGAAGGATAAAATTTGAGTTCAGCAGGAACAAAAAATCCCGGGAAAAGGCCGGGATTAAAAATAGTATTCATTCTCCCATTACTGTTTCGGAAAATTCGGATCCGCCATTACTTCCTTTATTTGTAACGTATGCCGGCTGCTATGTGCAGATACGAACAGCACCAATTGATAGGCATCCATCATGCCAACAGGAAAATTTATTACATGATTTCGCATATCTTCCTGTGTCATGTCCATATAATTGATCAGTTTATTACGATTCTCTTTGAAGGATGCCAATGCTTCGGCAGCAGATTTAAATGGTGTATTCCTGGGTTCCAATTGTTCAACTGTCTGAAATTTCGTACTTCGATCCACTATTCCCTTAAGCAACTGTTCATCTGTCATTTTTATCTCTGCGCGTTTTTCAGGATTCGGCGCCTGCGATAATCCGTCCTGGATCGTTTTCCATAGACCCATTTCGGCCATTGCGATATGCTTAAGGCAATCTTCAACTGACCATCTTGCCGAATCAGTCCTGTACGACAGTTGAGCGGCAGTAAGGCCTTCAACTGTTTTTACCAACTCCTTTCTTGTTTCTTTTAAATGATCTTTTGCAAACCTGCGTTCTTTTTTAGTGATAGTAGCGTCGGTAACGGAGAAACTCATTAAGAGTGCAAGTGGCAGAATAAGCAATAGCCTTTTCATAAAAATATATTTGGTTTGGAAAGAAGGATAGAAAGAAAACGGTAGAAAAGTTACGTTCTTTTTTGAAATGAAAATAGACCTCGATTCTTTGCAAGATTGCAATAAGTCAACAACTGACGCGCATTTCGCAACGCCCCTGTTCCCCATGTGTTATTGAAATAGATGAATGCTTCCCTGGTTTGTCTGTTACCTGATATTTGATCGGCAACGCGAACTACTGCGTCTTTTTTGTAACACGATTTATAGAGACGCGGTATTCCGTGAAACCGGTAATAAACCAGCGGCGTAACCTGAATCACTTTCTCATTCAATCCAGGATAACTGATGCTGCAAAAATGAATCAGATTTTTTCGAAGTTTATTATAAACTTTTTGTTTCCACCAGCTATTATTTCTGAATTCAACCACATTCGTGAAGGAAGGATCGAGGTTCTCAATAATGCGATCGAGCATTTCTTCCGAATATATAATTCGATCAGGTAGTTGAAATAGGATACACCCCAGTTTATTACCCAGGCCTTCACGGCTTGTTCCATAAAAATCTCCGAGCATTCGTTTTGAATCCTTGAATTGCTTATAATGAGTAATTAGCCTTGGCGCCTTTACAGAGAAGCGGTAAATAGAGGGGCTCATGTTATACCAGTTCTCCAGGAAACGCAACTGAGGGAACCGGTAAAACGTGGTATTTAACTCGAGGGTATTAAACTGCTGACTATAGTAGTCGAACCATTTTCGCTGCGGAAGCCCCTTTGGGTAAAAAACTTCTTTCCATTCCTTGTAATGAAATCCTGAGCATCCTATCCAGGTTTGAATCATACATTTATAATATGCTTTTTTGTATGCAAATGCAATACCGTAGCAACATGAAAGAAATCGATAAAAACTATCTTTGATAATATAATTCACAATGAAAATCGCTGATGTCGTCGCTCATCTCGAAAGTGTAGCACCTTCTTCTTACCAGGAAA
>DAINQQ010000207.1:1250-10053 GCA_036742645.1 Flavitalea sp. | reverse complement strand
ATGACGTTCGGCCTGCGAAAACATTGTGGGTGAAGGGAAAAGTGTTTGATAAGAAAACCAGTAAAGGATTGCCATCAGCTGTTGAGTTGACAGATCTTTCAACCCAGGAAGTATTAAGTAGAGTTCAGACAGATGAAACAGGAAGCTACCTGATCACGCTGCCTGTTGGAAAGGATTATGCATTCAATGTTAACAGGAAAGGATATCTCTTCTTCTCTGAGAACTTTTCGCTCAGCCACAAAATTCCTGATTCAACTTATAATATTGATATCCCTCTACAGGCTCTCGAGGCAAATGCGGCTATAATACTCAGGAATATTTTCTTTGATGTAAACAGATACGATCTTCAACCGGCATCCACTTCCGAACTGGATAAAGTAGTCATGTTATTGAAAGAAAATCCCACTTTAAAAATCCAGATTAGCGGGCATACCGATAATGTTGGAAAACCTGCCGATAATCTAAAGCTATCAAACGACCGCGCACAGTCTGTGGTAAAATATATTGTTACCAAGGGAATTGATATCAAGCGCCTCTCATTCCGAGGCTTTGGAGCCGACCAACCAATCGCAAGTAATGAATCGGAGGAAGGAAAAGCACAAAACAGGAGAACAGAATTGAAAGTTATCAGCCAGTGATGGTGTGCGAGTCCGCTTGTGAAAATACGTTTTACAATTGTCTGATGATCGTTCCGCGTTGGTTGATATCTTTTATATTGCCGTGATTTATTGCAGTCGACGACCGACACCGATGTTCGATGTTCGATGACGATGGTCGATAGCGGTCATAAATGAGAACAACGCGGGCGGTGGACGGCCATCCGCATAGAACATGGGCCGTCTCACTTACATGCAATCCGACTTACTATATCAGCTTGCCTTATCACAGGTTTCGAATGTTGGCTATGTACATGCAAAAATTCTTGCACTTCATTTCGGTTCTGCAGCAGCGGTATTTTCTGCATCGAGGTCAGTGTTGGAAAGGGTAGAAGGCATCGGATCGATCCGGGCAGGTAGTATCAAATCTTTCAAAGACTTTAAGAAAGCAGAAGAGGAAATTAGATTTCTCGAAAAATTCAAGATCATACCACTATTTATAACCGATAAACATTATCCGCAACGATTGCTCAATTGCTATGATCCACCGACGATGCTATTCTATAAAGGCAATGCGGATTTAAATGTATCTCGTGTTGTAGGCATAGTTGGTACCCGCGCCAATACCGATTACGGAAAGCAATTCACAGAAAAACTTGTCAAAGATCTCGAGGCCTTCGATGTATTGATCATCAGTGGCCTTGCATTTGGTATCGACGCGATTGCACATAAAGCGGCGTTGAAAAATAAGTTACCGACCGTGGGTGTGTTGGGTCATGGATTAGACACTATTTATCCACCGGAACATTCTGGCCTTGCAAAAGAGATGATAAAATCCGGCGGACTTTTAACTGAATTTCCCAGCCAAACAAAACCCGACAAACACAACTTTCCAAGCCGGAATAGAGTAGTCGCCGGTATCTGCGATGCTACAGTTGTGGTGGAGACAGGTATTAAAGGAGGTAGTATGATCACCGCGGAAATGGCGAACAGTTATAATCGGGATGTATTCGCTGTACCCGGGCGTACTATCGACACCAAGAGCGGGGGCTGCAATCATTTGATTAAAAACAACAAGGCAATATTGCTTACCGACGCACAGCAGTTTATTGAAACAATGGGCTGGCATAATTCTTCTCCACGTACAAAAAAAATACAAAAAGAATTATTCATAGAATTAAATGATGATGAAAAAGCAGTTGTAAATCTTTTGCAGGAAAAGAATGCTTCTATAGATGACCTGGTGTTGAAAAGCGGTTGCAGCAGCAGTTCACTTGCTGCTGCCATTCTAAATCTTGAATTGAAAAATGTTATTCAATCGTTGCCTGGGAAGATGTATAAATTGCTATAGACAGGGATTGTGAGTTGTGAGTTGTCAGTTTGAGTGAGAGTTCCTCAGTTCTGAGTTCTGAGTTCTTTGTTTTGATGAAACGATTGAGCAATCTCTTGTGAGTGATCAGCGACTTTTTCTAAAGTGTCTTCACCATATACTTGAGTGTTTATTGGATTGCTTTAATCTATAGCGAATGTATTTCTATGTGGCCATGTGGTGATCTTTCTTTCCCACATAGGCATCTAGAAGCATAGGGTGCACATAGCTCAGTTCTGAACTGAGTTCTAAGCCTCGCGCAGTGACGTCTTGCTTCTGAATTCTGGATTCTGGATTTCGAATTCTTATTTGTCACAATCTGTAGTCACAAAAACTTTTGGCGCATATTTACCTGCTCCCCTATCTTTGCACATGGCATCAATCATCAATGCTCCCCAGGCTAAAATCCCACAATCAACTAAGTTTTTCGGTGAAGGTTTAACGTTCGATGACGTTTTGCTCGTTCCTGCATACTCGCAGGTATTACCCAGAGATGTAGATATTAAAACACGCCTTACAAAAGAAATTTCACTCAATATTCCCATGCTCTCTGCGGCTATGGACACAGTTACCGAAGCAAACCTGGCAATTGCGCTTGCACGCGAAGGTGGCCTTGGCATTCTTCATAAAAACATGAGTGTTGAAAAACAGGCTGAACAGGTTCGAAAAGTAAAACGCAGCGAAAGTGGTTTGATCATTGATCCTATTACACTTCATGATGACGCCACGATTGCTGATGCGTTGAAGCTGATGAGAGAAAACAGAATCGGTGGTATTCCCATTATCGATGCCAATGAGAAATTGGTGGGAATACTTACAAACCGCGATCTTCGATTTGAAACTTCTCAAACTAAAAAAGTGAGTGAAGTGATGACGAAAGAAAATCTCATCACTGCTCCCGAAGGAACAGATCTGGCAAAAGCAAAAAAGATTTTAAGTCAGTACAAAATTGAGAAGCTACCTGTTGTTAATAAATCAGGAAAGTTGGTCGGACTCGTTACCTACCGCGATATACTTCAACTTCAGAGCTTTCCGAATGCAGTGAAAGATTCATTTGGCAGGTTATTGGTAGGGGCCGCGTTAGGAATAACCAAAGACATGACAGAGCGCGCCGCTGCCTTGCAACAGATCGGCGTAGATGTTGTTTGTTTAGACAGTGCCCATGGACATAGCAAAGGCGTTATCGATTCGCTGATCGCATTAAAAAAGAATTTCAAGAAGCTACAGGTTATCGCCGGAAATGTTGGTACTGCTGCCGGAGCGAAAGCGCTTGCTGAGGCAGGAGCAGACGGAGTCAAGGTTGGCATTGGGCCGGGATCTATTTGTACTACCCGTATTGTTGCTGGAGCAGGGATACCACAAATAACTGCCATTATGCAAACCGCCGCTGCATTGCAGAAATTCAATATACCATTGATTGCCGATGGTGGAATTCGCTACACAGGCGATATGGTGAAGGCACTGGCGGCGGGCGCAAGTACAGTAATGATGGGAGGCGTTTTTGCCGGCGTGGAAGAAAGTCCGGGCGATACAATAATATATGAGGGAAGAAAGTTTAAACAATATCGGGGGATGGGTTCATTGGGTGCAATGAGCCAGGGAAGCGGCGATCGTTACTTCCAGGATGTCGAAGACGATATCAAAAAACTTGTTCCAGAAGGCATCGAAGGTAGAGTTGCATTTAAAGGTAACCTGAGTGAAGTTGTTGTACAATACGTCGGAGGCCTTAGAGCCGGAATGGGTTACTGCGGCGCGAAGGATATAAAAGCCTTACAAAACGACGCACAGTTCATAAAAATCACTAACGCAGGTATGAAAGAAAGCCATGCCCACGATATTGAAATAACCCGTGAAGCGCCGAATTATTCAAGATAGAGGATGTTTGAATACGAGGTTTTAAGTACAAAGTTTAAAGTACGAAATCGGACGGATCAGATATATTAGGTAACTACATGAACAATACAAATTTGCAAGTTGATCAAATTCACTGTCCAATCACTATTCTTTGGTAAGCTCTTTTCTTTAGTTCCGGTTTTATATTTCAAACTTCGTATTTCCCATTTTGTACTTCGTACTTTGTACTTCATTGCTTTTTTATTTTCATCCTCTCTTTCGTACTCTCAATCCGATTCATGTCATCTCCGCATAAGTCTTCTTACCTGCAGCGCGGGAGAGGAATTGTATTCTGCCTGGGGGCATACTGCTATACGCGTAACCGATAGCAACACCGGTTCAGACATGGTTTTTAATTATGGCACTTTTGACGACACTGATCCGGACTTCTATCTGAAGTTCACGAAAGGAATCATGTACTACGCACTTTCGGCCTACCCATACTCTGATTTCTTACAGGAGTACCAATACCAAAACCGGGGGATCATCGAGCAGGAGCTGAAACTATCGTGCGCAGAAAAGACCAAAATCTATAGTGCATTGCAGGTAAATAACACAAATGAAAACAGGTTTTACTATTACTATTTTCACACAGATAATTGCACCACACGGGCAGGGGATATGATTGTCGGGAACATCGCAAATCCGGTTTCTTACAAAAATATTTTACCATATCGTTCTGTAACCTACAGAAATCTTATTCACTATTACCTTGATATTACTAATCAATACTGGAGCAAGTTTGGGATCGACCTTTTTTTGGGTACCAACCTGGATAAAGAACCAACGAGTGAGCAAGCCATGTTTTTACCTGATTATCTCAAAAAAGGATTCGACAGTGCAGTCGTCAATGGACAACCGCTGGTCAGCCAATCACAGGTTGTTCTCAAATGGCCCGATAACAGCGTTCACTCCGGATCATGGTTCTCTCCTTTTACCGCGTTCATGCTTTTGTTAATTATCACCGGGGCGATTTCTCTGAGCAAAATTCAAAAGAAACAAAAACTGCTTGCAATCTTTGATGGCGTATTCTTTTTTACGATTGGAGTGCTCGGCGTGTTAATGCTCGTATTATGGCTTATAAGAGTTGATATAGTTTGTCGTAATAACTTCAACGCACTCTGGGCTTTGCCTACACATGTGATTGCGGCTTTCTTTGTGAACAGCAGCAGAAAATGGGTTAAAACATATTTCCAGATTGTTTTTTGGATAAGCATCGTCTTCACATTTACCTGGTTTTTTATTCCGCAGCAAATCAATAATGCGGTAGGTCCCCTTATGCTGTTAATCATTATCCGATCATATTATTACAGTAAAAAATCTACATGACAGAAAAGGTTTTGAATTCTCAGGAGTATGAAATTTTTTACCGCATCGCGGGTATGGGGAAGCCGGTCGTATTCATTCATGGATTCGGGGAAGATGGAAGAGTTTGGGATGAGGCGATTTATGAGCTGAAGAAACAATTTCAGTGCATCATTCCCGATCTTCCGGGAAGTGGAAATTCAATCATGAAAAACGGCGACTGGTCCATTGAGGGTCTGGCTGAAGCTGTAGGATCGATTCTTGATGTGGAAGAAATACCGGTGGCGACGATGATTGGTCATAGTATGGGAGGATATGTCACCCTGGCGTTCGCTGAAAAATATCCCGCAAGCCTGAACGGATTCGCACTTTTTCATTCATCTGCGTTCGCCGATAGCGAGGAGAAAAGGGAAACGAGAAAAAGGGGCATTCAATTCATTGAGCAACACGGTCAAATCAAGTTCCTGGAACAGGCAACGCCGAACCTCTTTTCACAGTCATCCAAGAGTAAAAACCCCCAGACCGTGCAGCAAATAATTGACCGCTTTACCAACTTCCAGGATACAGCGCTCGTACATTATTACGAGGCTATGATGCAAAGACCCGATCGTACTCATATTTTACAAAGTTACCCAGGTTCTGTTCTGTTTATATTCGGTGAACATGACACCGCAATACCACTGACGGATGGGCTTCGACAATGTCATTTGCCCCGTTTGTCTTATATTCATATACTCAAGAACTCGGGCCATATGGGCATGATCGAGGAAACTGACAAATGCCGTGAAATTCTACAAAAATTTTTACACGATACGCTGAACGCCGGCATTCATAGCAGCGCTTAATGAAGAAACTTCTCGCCATATTCATATTGTTTCTAACCACCTCTTTACCCTTGTTAGCCAGGCATATTAAAGGCGGAGAGCTCACTTATACCTATCTCGGACCGGGGGTAGCTCCAAACAGCTCCCGATATCTTATAGAGCTCAAATTATATCTTGATTGTAATGCGATGGGAGGACAACTGGATGATGCCGTACCCATAACGATTTTCAGCAAAACCACGAGCCGCCAGGTTGGACCCGTGATGACAGCAGGTTTAGATGGCGAACGAACCATTCGTTTTGATCCAGCCTCAAATCCGTGTATCACAAATGCCCCGGTTGATGTGTGTTACAGAATCAGAACATATAGTGTCACCATCAGCGTGGCCGATGATCCGGGTGGTTACATTATCGCATATCAGCGTTGTTGTCGTATTGAAGATATCAGGAACCTTGCAGGTAGGAGTGATAACTACGGAGCCACCTATTTCGCAGAGATTCCGGGCACCAGCGTATCACCTGATGCTTACAAGAACTCAAGCCCGAAGTTTACTACAAACGATGCTGTCGCCGTATGCGCACAAAGTAACTTCACCGTCGATTATTCCGTGGATGAACCCGACGGAGCTGCTTTTGACTCTGTCTCGTATAGTTTTTGCGGCGGCTATATCGGCGCAAGCCAGGGCGATCCAACACCCAGGCAATCTTCTATTCCACCTTTTACAACCTTAAGCTATAAAGATCCTTTTGCCGGATCGGCTCCATTTGGACCAAGAGCGACGATTGACCCAAAAACGGGCATAGTAACCGGAATAGCACCAGCAGAAATAGGACAATATGTAATTACAGTTTGTGCTTATGAATACCGGCAGGGCAAATTGATCAACGTACACCGCAAAGACATCCATGTGAAAGTTTCAGACTGTATTCCATTACAGGCATTGCTGAAGCCTGATTATTCGTATTGCGATGATTTCCTGGTTTCGTTCAAGAATGAACAGTTAAATCCACCAGGCTCAATTTACATCTGGCAATTTGGTGATGGCTCTCGGACGGACACATCGGCCGATCTTGAGGGTCGTATCCAGCATCGATATGCCGATTCGGGTACATATCGGGTCAGACTAAAAGTGATTCTTGCCGGACAGTGTCTTGATTCAACGACAACCCTCGCAAAAGTGTATCCCGGATTTTACCCTGGATTTACTTCTCTTGGAACCTGCCAGCTAACACCCATTCAATTCTTTGATACTACAAAATCACGTTACGGAACTGTTTCTAAATGGCGTTGGGATTTTGCCGATCCAACATCCAATGCCGATACATCGCGTGCACAGAGCCCCAGTTGGAAATATGGCTCGATTGGTTTCAAGAAAGTGCAGTTGATCGTTGAAAGTGATAAAGGCTGTATAGACACCGCATACAATGATGTGGAGGTAAGAGATAAGCCTCCCATTACACTTCCTTTCAAGGATACTCTAATCTGTAGTATCGACACCTTGCAATTGAAAGCTGTCGGAAATGGCATATTTTTCTGGGATACCGGACCGACTATCCTAAACACAAACTCAGCCACACCGCTGGTATTTCCCAAAACGACTACCAGATACAAAGTGACATTAGATGAAAATGGATGTGTGAATTCAGATTTTGTAAATGTTCGTGTAGTTGATTTTGTAACGCTCAACGCCGGACCAGACAGTACTATCTGTTTAAAGGATACAGCTCAATTACGTCCCGTAACAGACGGCTTGCAATTTAGCTGGTCGCCAGCGGCTACATTGAACAACCCGAATGTAAAAAATCCGTTGGCCGTTCCAACAGGTACAACAACTTACCAATTGAAGGCAAGCATCGGAAAGTGTAACACGACGGATGATATTACTTTGCGAACAGTGCCCTATCCTTTCGTGAACGCTGGGAAGGATACTGTGATCTGTTATGACGACACTGCGCAGCTAACCGCGTCGGTTATTGCGAGTCGCTTTACATGGAGCCCATTCAATGCGTTAAGCAGCGTAAATATCTTAAACCCGATTGCTTTTCCATTACGTACAACAACATACACACTGATGGCTTATGACACACTTGGTTGTCCCAAACCGGGCATCGACCAGGTGAAAGTGACTGTAAGGCCAAAGATTATGGCATTCGCAGGCAATGATACATCAATTGTAATCGGTCAGCCTTTGCAGCTTAGGGGATCCGGAGCAGAATTTTTCAAATGGGCACCTTCGCTCGGATTAAACAATTCAACTATTTCCAGCCCGATAGCCACCCTCAGCGATCCGATGACATACGTTATGCGTGCATTTACAGTGGAAGGTTGCTTTGCAATGGACACCATCAACATCAAGGTTTTCAAAACCCTGCCGGATATTTTCATGCCAAACGCCTTTGCACCCAATGGCAAGAATAGTATTCTTCGCCCGATTCCCGTAGGAATCTCAAAATTCGAGTACTTCCGCGTATACAATCGTTGGGGGCAACTTGTGTTTCAAACCATTGAACCCGGAAAGGGCTGGGATGGAAGAGTTGCCGGTAAACTCCAGGATGCGGGCACATACGTATGGATGGTAAAGGGAACAGATTATACCGGTAAAACAGTTAGCAAGAAAGGGACGGCCGTGTTGTTGCGATAGAAACTTTGATGAGCCTATGTGATGATTAGCCGATTAACCGATTGTTCTTGTAGTTCGAGCTGACAGCTACTTGTACTCACGTACATTAACAGACTAGCACATCGCGCCATTGGTCAATTACTTTGCCATTTTCACATTTGCTAATCACTAACTTTCACATTGAGATTTTTACAT
>DAINQQ010000207.1:0-1150 GCA_036742645.1 Flavitalea sp. | reverse complement strand
ACTTTGCCATTTTCACATTTGCTAATCACTAACTTTCACATTGAGATTTTTACATCAGCAGATTAGCACATCAGCACATTGGTTAATTACACTACCATTCTTCATATTCGCCAATGTGCGAATGTTACTTGAAATTTTTACATCAGCACTTTAGACTAATTACACTACGATTTTCACATTTGCTAATTTTCACATTAGAGATTTTTTGCACTAGCAGATTAGCACATCAGCCAGATTACCTAATTATTTTATTTGGCATTTTTACATTTGCTGGGTGGCTAATTTTAAATTAAAGATGACATATCTGAGATAACTAACTACTGCACAACGGTCCTCGTGTTTGTTTTGATGATTGCGACTTGACATTCCATTTCACAGCCGGGCTCGCTACCTGCTTAAACGTTAATTAGTATCCCAAAACAGGAATGTTGTTACAAAGTAAAAACATTGCTGTGAAGGCTTGCATTCCAAGAGGATTTGATTATTTTTGAAGATAATCCTCGAATCCGTTAAACCAAGTATCTATGTTTAAATACCTATGTAAAAACATATTTCCTTTATTACTACTAATATTTTTCACTCATTCAATATTGGCGCAGGATATTATTAGGCAGCAAAGCTGTGAAGGCAATCCTTATCAGTCAACCGTTGATAGTCTTAAACAATATTTTTCTGCACAGGGATTTACAATATTGCGCGAAGCTTCAATGACTATGGAAAGCGAATACGAAATGCCAATCGTTTTGCCGATGACACAAGGAACATGGTATCAATTTATTTTTATTGGGGATCCCACATCGAGATTATACGAGGTACGTATGTACGACTGGAACGAGAGACAGGTGGTATATAAGAAAAACATGTGGGGTGATGTAGATGGCAATATTATCAGTTATGCATACATCCCGAAGTTCTCCGAATATCATATGATCAAACCTGTGCAGGTTAATAAGCACAAAAAGAAATTGTGCGGGTATGTGTTGCTTCTGAAAAAGACCCAGGGCGCTCCGGAATCCGGATTGTAAACACGAATCGCGCGAATGATCTTCCTCGTTACATGACATCTTACTCTCTACTTCATCACTTTCCATGTTAAGCGAAATTTATGTTTTACCTTCTTACCTGGCATAGAAAATAGGCATGTGCCACT
>DAINQQ010000206.1:8953-10064 GCA_036742645.1 Flavitalea sp. | reverse complement strand
CATGGGCCCGGCTCATTTGAAATTCTTTAAACAAACTAGTTGTGATCAATCTACTCATATTTTCATAGGCAGAATCTCAATTTTAAGGGATTTCCGATAACCGTCTCAAAATGTTTTTATATCGATATTGCGATGTTTCTTGATACAAAGATGCAATCCGATCGAGACCAGGACAAACTTTTTAGCCCAGTAGAAAGGATAGGCGGATGAAACACGATAAAACTTCGATAGAGCTAAATAATGTTGAGTCTTTTTAGCACTTCTGAGCGGTGCGCTTTGCTGATGGGTATTTCGTTTCCTTTGATAAAGAGTAGGTTTTCACGGATATCATCGATTTTATCAACGTTGATAATATACGACCGATGTGTTTTAAGGAAGCATTGTTTGTTTACCTTTTCTTCAAGGTTTTTGATCGTATTATGCGTAATATATTTCTTATCAGCGCTCACGAATTTTACATAGTCACCCATACTTTCAATAAAAAGTATGTCGCTGTTGTTAAGACGAATTAGCTTACCATCCGTTTTAATAAATATATGATCCGTAGCTGTGCTGTTGACATTATTCTCAGGAGTAGGCGCTGTTACCTTTTGAACTGCTTCCAGAAAACGTTGATATGTGAAAGGCTTTTTGAGAAAATCGCTCACATTATATTCAAAAGCATTGTAGGCGTACTCTGTCTTGGAAGTTGTAAGGATAACTTTAGGTGAGTAAGCCAATCGGTCCAACAATTCAAAGCCAGTAGCTCCAGGCATTTCAACATCAAGAAACAAGAGGTCAACTGATTGCTGATTCAGAAATTGCAAGGCTGCTTCAACGTTTGGAAAATGTCCTTTAACCTCGAGCAACCCGCTTTTTTCACAGCAGCGTGCCAGGTAGTCTGCCGCTACTTGCAGGTCTTCAACGATAACAGCGCTTAGTATCATGGGTTATTGAATTCTTTTAATTGATTGTATTCGTTTTGCATCACATTCATTGCATTCACTAATGATGGCCACAAACGATGATATATACTCGCTAAGGAGTCCGGTTCGATGTCCTTAGTACAGCCGTCTTCAAATTCTTTACAGGCGTTTTCCATTGTTAAAAAGCCTGTGAAACCGAAGGCAGG
>DAINQQ010000206.1:348-8853 GCA_036742645.1 Flavitalea sp. | reverse complement strand
ACCAATCCAATAACTCTATGAAGGCGAAAATATTATATCTGGCCTGGGCAATTTATCGCGATATAGTGTATTCTGGTCTTGACGAGCACATTACCCGTGATCAGCGGAAGAAAATAATTCGTTTCAATCAGTTTGTGTTTCTCGCATTGCTAATCAACCTGTGTTGCGTCATCACCTATTTCTATCACAAGCTGTATATCAGTGCTCTTATCAACATTACCTCCGCCTATTTTTTCCTTCTTTCATACTACCTGAATTCAAGGCGGAGATTGGAAATCGGTCGCATCGCTTCCGTGATAAATGTAAACCTCTACCTAATTGTAATCAGTTACGTAGAGGGCTTACGCGCGTCGGAATATTTATTGTTCTTCCCATATTTCCTGGTGTTGACATTCGTAGTGAGTATACGAAGAAACTACAAGGAACTTGTGTTGGTATATAGTCTTACAGTGGCATCTCTTTTGGTGTGTTTCAAGATTAGCCCGATGACTAATGATATCCAGCTTATGTCGGATATTGTTTATACAAAGTTGTCTAATGCGATTCTTGCTATATCTTTTATCCTGACCATTATCTTTTCCTATGCTATTTTGCGAGTGAATAAGGACAACGAGGTAGCAATTCTCGAAGAAAAGAAATTTGGCGATACAATCTATAACACGTCTCTCGACGGGGTTTTTATCATTTTCAGTCAATCAAACATTGTTGCCAGTTGTAATAACAGGGCCTTAGAGTTATTCGGTGTTAAAGATAAGCGCGAAATCGAAGGCACGCAGATTGAAAACTGGTTCGACGAAGACCATGTTAAAAAATTCAATTCAATTGAGCAGGCGATATCTGCCGAATCAAGAAATTGGCAGGGCGAGCTCGCTTTTAACACCAAGGGTGGCCAGATCTTTTTCGGCTACGTGAGCGTGGTACCTTTTTCTTACAAAGACGTTCGATATACGAAAGTGAGCATCCTGGATATATCTAATGTGAAAATGGCTGAATTTGAGCTCATGAAGTCTAAAGAAAAAGCAGAAACGGCGTCGAAGGTAAAGTCCAGGTTCTTATCGAATATGAGTCACGAGCTAAGAACGCCACTAAATGGAATTATAGGTGCCTCAAATCTGTTGTTACAGGAGGATCATTTGCCAGCGCAAAAAGATCATCTTGATATATTAAGATTTTCTTCTGAACATATGATGCTTCTCATCAATGATATTCTTGATTTTAATAAGATAGAGGCAGGCAAGCTCGAGCTTTCGGAAGTTCCAGTGAACATGCTTGAATTCGCAAGGAAGGTCATTTCGCAATTCGAGGGACAGATCACTGTTAAGGGATTGCAATTCCAAAAAGATATTGACGACAGGTTGGATATGGAATTATTTACGGACGAAACAAGGTTGTACCAGATACTAAGTAACCTGCTTTCAAATGCAATTAAATTCACCAACCAGGGTAGTATTAGTTTTGAAGTGAAGAAACTGCTTCGTTCGAGCACGAAAGCCACAATTCAGTTTGTTGTTAAGGATTCGGGAATCGGTATTCCTAAATCAAAACATAAAGAGATATTCGACAGCTTTACGCAGGCCGATATCGATACTACGCGGAAATATGGCGGCACAGGTCTCGGACTTGCAATTATCAAAAAGCTCATTTCGATGTTCAATAGTGAGTTAGTCCTTGAAAGCGAGGAGGGAAAAGGAAGTATGTTTTATTTCACGCTTGAGTTAAGGATCAATGAAGACAGGAAAGCGTTTATCAACGAAGAAAAAGCAAGATCACTTCAAATGCTGACAGGAGTACGAGTGCTAATCGCAGAGGATAACCCGGTGAATCTATCCGTAGCAAAAAAATTCATGTCTAAATGGGGTATCGAAGTTCATGAAGCAACAAACGGTAGAGAAGCGGTCGAGAAGTTTCACGCAAATGAGTATGATGTTCTTTTGATCGACCTGGAAATGCCTGAGATGGATGGTGCTACCGCTGTAAAAGAGATCAGGCAGGTCAACAACGCTATCCCGGCCGTTGCTTTTACAGCTGCTGTATATGATAACATGCAAGCCGACTTGTTGCAAAAAGGGTTTACAGATTTTATTCATAAACCTTTCAGGCCCGAAGATCTTCATGCCAAGATCAGTTTTCACGTTGATATGATGAAAAGAGCGTGAGAAAGCGCCGTTATAAATTCAAAGCAAGTTATATTACTAATTTGCAGGTCATCCAGGCAGTAAGCTAGATAACAACCGGCAGGAAATAAAAACCGACTGACTACTTTTAATAAGTGTTCATATCCAGGGCTAAAAAAGTTTCTTCTACATCAACATTGTTTGGTATTGCCTTGTATTGGCCAGTTGTTCGTGGACGAGTAGGGACCACACAATAGACCATCCTCACAACACGCTTTCTCAGATTGAACGCGCAGGTGAGCCAGCCCGTGAAGCATCCAAACGATAGAATGCCATCATCTGATCGTGGCGTTTCATCATGAATGCGTAATCATTCCGGTTTTAGAAACAATATTTTTCTTTTAACTCAGAATTGTTAGTATATTGCTCCATCCATAAAAACTTTCCAGTATTCGAACCGCTTATCCTGTCTCCGCCTCTCCAAGCATCCGTGTAAACATTGCATCTCCCGTTGATGCACTGGATCTTGACCAGGCTTATCTCTTGCTCCACTTTCTCTAGGCTCCTGTGTAAGCTGTGCGTCTTAATTGATGCATAATTCTGACAAGCTAATTCTCATGTGTGTTAGGCTCATGTAAGAGCCAAGTACATGCATTGGATAGCATTGCCATCCCTTTCCGACCATACCCCTAAATCAATTTCCCTATTGACAATAGCCAATCTACTATTTCTGTAACAACCATCACGCATTTTCTTTTTTAACCCTAAAACTTGCGCTATGGACAAGATTTCTATTGTAAGTTCTTATCTGAGTTCTATTCGAAACAAAAGACTTCGTTTTGCCCGGTTCAAAATTATTCTACCGGTTTTAGCACTCATTCTTCTATTTAATTCTTCACAAATCTTCGGCCAGGCGGTCTCGCAGGGTACTGCTCCCGTCATTCCGCCCACAGGCAAATTTGCAATCGATGGGAACCTAAGAGCAAATACACCGGTTATCGGTGTTGGCGACTGGCTTCCGGCAACTGGTGCCGGAGGGGCAGTCTTGGATGCTACTGGTATTCCCCTGAACACTTTAACCACTTTTCATGCCATCGACTTGTATAACTCAGGTGACAATATCTTTGAAGGTGGCCAGAAGAAAAATGACAACCCAAATTCGATGACGTGGAAAGCTGGTAACCCCAGCCCGGCAAAGTGTGACATCAATAACCTGTTGTTGCATATTGCTGACGATCCTGTAACGGGGGATACCTGGATAACCTTGTCGGGTGACAGAGAATCTGTAAACGGCAACAGCTTCATCTCGCTTGCACTCCACCAAAAGAAATTGGTAGCGAATGCTAATGGGACGTTTACAAGCGACGCCTCAAATATATTTGGCGGTCGTTCTCCCGGGGATGTACAGGTATCTGCAGAATTCACTGGGGGAGGTTCAAACCCAAATCTTTACCTTGAAGAGTGGAAACTTCTCAATGGAGTTTATCAGTGGGTTGCATTTTCAATTACCCCAATGCCGGCATTCGGTTCAACAAACGCTGCGATCCTGACAGGAGTGCCTTACGACGCATTTGGATCCGATTCATACCCGATAAACGCCTTTATTGAGGTATCGTTTAACGTTACAGAAATTTACAAGAATGTCTCTACCCCATGCGTAGGGTCGATTGCATCCTTGTTTGTCCTCACGAAATCTTCCCAGGCAGAGAAAGCTGATCTTACCGATTTCATGACTCCACTACAAATTAACCTGGATATCAACGTAGGCAAGCCCACAGCCAATGGTGCTACTTACTGCGTTGGACAGCCAATTCAAAACCTGACTGTGACAGGTGAGCAAGGTGCCACCTTCAATTGGTACACAGCAGTAGATGCAAATGGAAAGCCAACCGGCACACCAACAACAGGAAGCACCTACACCCCGGTGGTTGATAATACAGTAGCCGGAACAACCAGTTTTTATGTTACCCAGCTTCTGAAGGGTTGCGAGAGTCAGCCTACTAAGGTCGATGTGGTCGTAAATGCAAACGCAACGGCGAGTGCGGGTTCCGCGCCGGCTGCGCAGTGTGCCGATGCTGTAAATGGGAACACTTTCAATCTTACCGGAAGCGGCTCAAACGGCACCCCATCATGGGCGGTAGCTCCGGCTGGGAATCCTGCTAGCCTGACAGTCGTGATAACTAACGGCAGCACCTATACGCCTTCGGTGAAAGTCACTGGTGGAGTAGGTTCGGTAACACTTCGTTTAACGGTGACAAGCGGTTTTACTCCTCAGTGTGGAACCCCGACAAGCGACGTTACAGTAACCGTGAATCCAAATGCAACAGCAAGTGCAGGTTCAGCCCCAGCGGCCCAGTGTTACAATTCTGCCTCTGGCAGTACGTTTAACCTGAGCGGCAGCGGATCAAATGGTAATCCATCCTGGGCCGTAGCACCAGGTGGGAATCCTGCTAACCTCACGGTCCAGATAACTGACGACAACACATATACTCCATCCGTGAACGTAAGTGGCGGACCAGGAACAGTAACACTTCGTTTAACAGTCACTAGCACCACCGTTCCTGCCTGCGGCAATCCAACGAATAATGTAAGTGTGACAGTTAACCCACTTCCAACCGCAAATGCAGGCACTGATCCATCGACTCAGTGTTACAATGCAAGTGGTAACGTATTTAATTTAACCGGAACAGGGTTAAACGGTACCCCGTCGTGGGCTATCGCGCCCAACGGCAACCCTGGCAATTTGAATGTTGACATTTCCGGAGATGGTACTTTGACTCCTTCCGTCACATTATCTGGAAACACAGGTGGTGGCACAGTCACGCTTCGCTTAACGGTGACCAGTAATACAACGCCGGCTTGCGGCAATGCGACAGATGATGTGGATCTAATCGTAGGTCCTCAGGTTGGAGCTCCTGATGCAGTGATGTTAACCCCACTTTGTACCGATAAGACGTTTAAGGTCCAGGTGAATAGCCCGGATGCCGGAACGACATACACAGCTACCCAACCATTGAATAACAATAACTATTCGTCTTCATTCAGCTATGACGGAACTAACGGCCCGGTCGTATTTACAGGATTGACATTTGGAGATGGGTTTACCGTGACAGCTTCTAAGAACGGTTGTACGTCAGCGGCTCTCAATTGTCCGCTACAAACCAATTCGCTGACTCCACTGACCCAGGCAGCGCCGACGGTGAACGCATCCATTGCTCAAAATGACCAGTCGAAAGTGTTGGCATATCCAAATCCTTACAACGATCAGGTCAAGTTCAATTTGCAATCAGCAGTGTCGGGACAAGGTTCATTGGAACTGTACAACATGATGGGTCAAAAAGTGGCAACGGTATACAGCGGCTTTATCCAGGCTGGCAGTATTCAAACTGTACACTACAACGTGCCGTTTGGCCAGCGGGCTAACTTTGTCTATGTATTTAAAGTTAACAACCAAAGAATAACCGGCAAGTTAATTAACGTAAAACGCTAACTACCCCTATTCGCGGCTATTTTAAGGATGCTCTACGGAGCATCCTTTTTTTGAGAGCATTATTCATGACCGTTAGCATGCATATGTGACGTGTAGGTTCACTTCCGTGGTAATTTCGTGTGGTTTGAAATAAGGGTTAATAAACTCGTGGCTGCATTAATTTTTGGGAGACTGCCCTGCCATCGTTCGATTACACTTTTAGGTTATGTATTTAAATACTGGGTTAAAGTATGGGGTTAGGATTTCATGTGGAATGTACAACACCCGGCCTTAGTTTACTCTTGTGAGAAAATTGAATATCGGCGGGTCGAGAAAGAACTGCTGAGGCATTTCGTTCGCCGTCGAGTCGGGACCAGGATCCTTTCAAGTATTTTGTTTTTGCGTTTCCTTGATGTGCCTAAGACGTATACTAGATCACAAGGTTTAATCTTTTTTGGTTAATGTAGATATCGTGAACGATAAGAGCACAGTCTGAAAGTAAATCCGCATGATATAGGTTTTTTACCGGTTCCAGTTATGACCAAAAACAATATACCAGCCGAAACTATCCGGTCCTTTTGCTATATCGATTCCCGCTCTGATTCTAAACGCCCTCGCAATCAGGTATCGAAATCCACCACCGAAATTGTATGCTGTTTGCGATTCACCAAAACTTTCTTCGGGTTGCCAGGCCTTGCCTATTCCTGCAAAAGCTACAGCACTCCAACGTAAATTAAAATCAACACGCTGTTCAGTTTTCAATCAAGGCAGTTGTATGACCCTGGAATCGTACAGCAGGAACGCCTCTCATCGCCAGCGAGGGCAATACGTAAAAAGGCGGGTCCCCGAAAACAAAATGTGTTTCGCCCCGGAAGCCACTGATCCACCGCTTTTCAAACGGAATAAACCAATTTATAAAGCCAGAAAGTCTTTGATAAGAAAAATCACTACCGGTCCAACTGTCATTTAGTGTATACAAAGCGTTTATACGAAAACCGTTGTCTGCCGTAAAAAAGTTATCCCGCTTATCCCAATCGCCAAAAATACCGAGGCTTCCGATATTACTGTTGAATGTATCGGAGTCAATTGACTGCGGCAAACTGTCGGCAAACAACGCTGTTAATTTGTTTTTTGCGAAAAAGTATTGTAACCCTAAATACACGTCTTGTTTAAGTACTCTTTTTGAAAACGAAAGAATAATCGGAATGGTATTGACGCTGAACGCAAATTCCTTTTCGCCAACATTCTCAGTCTCACGGTAAAAAGATAGATTTAGATCAGCAATGCCGCCTCCAACCCTGTATTTTATTCCTTTCCCAGGAATGCTCCCAATTCGAATACCGCCCAATGCCCAACTGTCGTTCGCTGTGTATAAGCCAAAACCTGCGGTAATATCGGGTGGAATATAACCGCTGAAGCCGTGAGGTCTTTTTTTGGGAGTTAGAAACATGGGCACAACTGCTAAGCCAAATCCACCCAGGGCGGGTTCAGTAACTATAAATGGAACTGGAATAAAGCCGTTTGCATCGATCAAAAATCTGCTGAAATCAAGCCTTTGATCCAGGGTATCTTTAAGCATTGATTTCGAGGATAACGTTGCTTCAGGCTTTTTGGCAGTATCTATTTGACCGAATGCATTGAACCGAATCAAAAAGAAAACAATAAAACAGGATAGTAACAACTTCAGCGCCATAATACCATTTGTTACAAAGTTGAACAATTGATAAATTAAGAAAAGTTTACCGCAATTCCGGTTTTCTGCCATATCTGCAATCATGATTGCACACAGGCTATAACGTTATACGATCGAATATGTATAGGGGTTTGCAGAACAATGACACCCTCAAAACACATCAATTAAACCAAACGGCATACCCTTGTTTTCGTAGATTCCAGGCAAGTTTCTCCTCCATTACCAGGGCTTCCTGCCTGGTCATCGATTTTAAGTTGATGGTATAGTAAAGGCTGGGACGCAGATATGCTCCATACTTCTGAACAATATATGCCGATAGTTTGTGACCTTTTTTGTTCCTGTACCCGGTCTTGTGTTGCCTGAATCGTTCTGCAGGAGTTTTACTTGTCATACCTACATAAAGACACTCAAGGATTCCATTAAATTGTGGATTAGCAGCCCGAAATCTTGTGTTTTCGGTAAATACTCGCTTTGATAGTTCAATAACGTAAACCTGGTATGTCAACCTTGCCACAAATTCCTTTTGTTAAAAAATAAAGAACATCACTTCTCAATAAGTCTTCTAAAAGTTACTACAAATATCCAGAGACTTTGTAATCCCCGGGATTCTGCTATCCTAAAGAAAACAACCTTGAACGATTGGTTCAGGGTTGCTTTTCTTCAATTTGAAAGGCGGCTCAGACCTTTTTTGTTCTCACAGGAATTAGGCTGAAAGTTTTTATTTATGCAATGTGATACAGATACCACATCCTATAATAAGGTTCTACGGGCAGCTTTTTTTTGCTTATTGGTACCATGGATCTTCACCTGGCTTTCGAAGGCCGTAAAATTTTACAAGATGCTCGCCATTGCCTTCACGGCTAAGTTGTATAAGTACGAGAGATCCAATTTTGCAATCTAACTGATGAACGACTCCTCCCGGGTTGCCGAAACCTGTTCCTGTGGAAGAGTTGTTCGCAGCGTTAATTGCAGGGAATGACTGGTAGACCACCAAATGGGCTCAGGGGTTAGTAATACATCCTTGGTCAGTGGCATGTATTCCACTGAGGCATTCGTCATAATCACAATCCCGAGGGTCGGTTGGAGACTTAAATACGATATATGTCCTTCCGGTATTAAAGGAAACTATTTGTTTTCGTGGAGTACTCGCAATTCGGAAATTACCCTATTGCCTTCTTCAAATAATGTTGTCATATTTGAAGTGCTGTTTTCAAAATTTTCAATTTGTT
>DAINQQ010000206.1:0-338 GCA_036742645.1 Flavitalea sp. | reverse complement strand
GAATGCCCTGCTACTTGTTTTGTACTGAAATTGTATTGGTAAAGTCCTTTTATTGATGTAGCTATCCACAGGTAATTTTTATCAATATAAAGCTGCGATATTGAAATTGAATCAAACTGCTGCAACGCGGTGTTTTCAAAATTTTCAATTTGTTCGTGAATCGAAAATTTTCCTTTGTTTGTTGAAAAATAACATGTTACACAATGCTTGCCTGGTAGCGGAGTGGTTTCTGTTTCGTTTGTGTTGTTAATATAACTTTGTGCCTGGATGATGAAAGATTTCACAGCAGTGTTAACGCTTTCGTGATGTCCTCCACCAAGCATTCCACCCCCTGAACT
>DAINQQ010000205.1:0-10092 GCA_036742645.1 Flavitalea sp. | reverse complement strand
ATTCAATTCTACTATAATTCCCGGTATCATGTATTCGGGTAATCGCTGCTGCATCCAGGATTTAATATCGACATGCAAGACTCCGTTTGCATCGCTTTCCCTACTTTTTACAGTTTGCTGGTCTGGTACGATATAGGCGACAAGTTGTTTGGCTCCGCTTTTATCTTCACGCGCAAGTACAACCGCATCGCTGACGAGCTCACTCTGTTGTAGTACTTCCTCGATTTCACCAAGCTCAATACGAAATCCACGGATCTTCACCTGGTTATCCAGCCGGCCCTGGTAGTCTATATTACCATCAGGTAGCCACCTGCCCAAATCACCGGTTCGGTACAGGCGGGCATTAGGATCATTACTGAATGGATGGGAAACGAACTTCTCTGCAGTAAGTTCTGGTCTGTTTAAATAGCCTCTCGCCAATCCCGCCCCGGCAATACATATTTCGCCCGTTACTCCAACGGGTACAATTTCCATTTGCCTATTTACAATGAACACCTGAGTATTGCCAATAGGACGACCTATTAATATAGTACCGTGATTTTTCAATCTATAAACAGTGCTGTATGTTGTGTCCTCAGTTGGGCCGTATAGATTTCTGATTTCAATTTTTTCCGCATCCAGTTCGTGATGTACATGAAAGGGAATGGATTCACCGGCCATATTCATCACACTGATATTACTAAGGTCGGTTCCCTCTTTTAATAAATGTTGTACTACAGTTGGTACGCTGTTAGTTAAAACATTTGTATCTCCTGGCAGATACCGGTCGATATGTGAGCCATTCTCAAGGATTCTTATTGGTTTGCCGATACTCAACGGAAAGAATATTTCGTAAACCGACAGATCAAAGCAGATTGATGTGCCGGCATACACGATGTCGAAACGACTGGCTGCAAATTCCTGCTGGCACCAGCGAATAAAAGAACTGGCATTCCTGTGCTCTATCATCGTTCCCTTCGGCCTCCCTGTTGAGCCAGATGTATAGATAACATAAGCAAGCTGATTCAACTGGATTGGCACTTGCAAATTGTCTGCATCCAGTTGGCTGATCGTTGACCATTCGGTATCCAATTCGATCACGTCAATCCCCTCTAATGCCGGCAAACTCGATCGACTTTTACTGCTGCTAATAACCGTCTTCCCATTTGTATCAGTCAACATGTATTTTATGCGATCTTCAGGATATGACGGATCAATAGGAACATAAGTCGCTCCAGCCTTCAATATTGCCAACAAGCCAACGATCATTTCATTTGAACGCTCAATACATATTGGCACGAGCGTTTCATCGGTAACTCCACGATTGAGCAGGTGACGGGCAAGCTGATTCGAACTTTCATTCAGTTCTTTGTATGTGAGTTGATCGTTTTCAAAAATCGAAGCTACTGCTGTTGGGGTGACTGCTACCTGGTCTTCAAAAAGATCAACGATGGTTTTATTTTGTAGATATTTTACAGTCGCGTTGTTGAAACTTTGAATCAATCTATATTCAACCGGAGGAATAATATCAATGCTTCTAATATTTTTTTCAAGAGATCCAGCAAACTGCTGTAATATGAAAAGTATTCTTTCAACCAGTAACTCTATCTCTGCATGATTAAAATAATCATACTGGAAGTGTACCTGAAGTTGTAGTGGTTGGTTGGAACCATAATCCTGCCATGATATTTGCAGAGGCTCAACTTCGAATTCATTCAGTAACCGGCAAACGGTCGCCTGGATGCCCTGTCCAAAGTTGATATCGAAGTTCAGCAATTCATAGTTAACCATTATCTCACATAAATAACCTTCCGAAGAATGAATCTTCAATTGACGACTCAAATCCCCGATAAGGTAATGCTGATGTCTATAATCTCTTTTTTGTGTGTGGATGATGTCCTTTATAAAATGGTCTAATTGCACATCTTTGTCAAAACTGCCCTTAAAAGGCAGAATTCCTGCAAACATTCCAATTGTCCTACGCAACTGCCTGGATACTCTTTTGTGAACAGGCGTGCCAATGATAAACTCAGATTGCTCAGAAGTTTTTCCAAAGTAAATGAGCAGTGCCGCAATGGTCAACTGCTGTAAGCCTGCTTTAGTTATAAGCTGGATTTGTTCGAGGCGGTTTCTTTCATCCTCACTAAACTGTAGTGTGTAAGTAGAACTTTTTTTACCAGAAGGACGCTGAAACAAATTTTTTTTCTGCAGGAACTTGCTAGGCTTTTGAGTTATTTTCTCGTTCCAATACCTGGCATGAGATTGATAGTCCTCTGACTTGTAGTAATCGGCTGCCCTGGCTGATTCTTGGCGATAGGAAGGATATTCGAAATTTTCGTCAGTTCCTGCAACCAGTGATTTGTATTTGAGTGATACATACTGGGCCCATGCAATGAAACCATTGCCATCGATAATCAAATGATGGTATCGCCCGAATGCCCAATACTCGTCTGATGAAATTTTGATTAGGAAATGTTCGAATAGAAGATTGTCTTTATGAATTATAAAGGCAGTATTAAACCTGCTTTGCATAAAGGCCTTCGCCTCGTCTTCCGGATTTTGCCGGTTGCTAAAATCCAGCTCCGGCATATCACATCTTTGGTAGTCTTCTTCGTAGTAACAGGGAGATTCGGACATATCCGCATCAAACCTCATCCTGAAAACATCGAAGACTTTGGGAGCAGTACTGACTGCTGCCCTAAACTTCTCTTTGTCAAGCGGGCCCTTTAGCTTTATATATCCGCCAATATTGTAGTGCGGACTTTCAACATTTAATAGTTGATCCGTATATACGTCCCATTGGGCGGGATGTAAAGCGAAGGTTAACTGCTGCATGGGTCTACGAATAGGGTAAGCACAAAAGCAATAGCCAGTTCTCCAGCTATTGCATAACTATAGCATTGTCAGATTGCTTTTCGTATAATATTTCTTTTTCTCCGTACAATCTTTCGGCAATCATTCCCCTGTCTTCACACAGTTTTACAAGCTTGTTCGACTGAACAATTGGGTTCGAATCGTCGGTATACTTGATACTGCTGATGAACTCCAGCCAGGGTTCCTGGCCCATTGCATATACATAAAGTTCTTTGGGATTGAAGATATCAACCAGTGACAGACCTTTGGCACAATCTGATCCAGCGAGTCTCCTGCTGCCATCCATATCTCTTGCTAATTTCTTAGTCATCAACGGACCATACAGCCACGACAATGGAGCGCCATCGCATTCCATACCGATAAAGAGAACGTCTACATTACCGATCTGTTTGTGTATATGTTTGTATAGGGCGGCCTCACTGATCCTTGAATCGGCAAGGAAGATGAGTTTGAACTGACCGATCTGAACAAAATAACATGCTTTTGTCAGGATGCTTAAATCACTATGCTCGCCCATGAATGGAAGTCCCGTGATAATGGCGTCTTCAAAACGAATTGTTTCCATTTCATCTACAGAAATCACATTGTTGAAACCAACATTATTAAACATCAATTTCAGATCCGGATCTTCCAGTTTACCACTGTTTGTTCTTGGCACGATCAGGTTCTTCATTTTATGTCTGAGCGGCAGCAAGGTTTCAAACAAAATATGATCCTGGTGGTTATGGGTAATCAATACATAATCGATCGTATCCGGCAAATCACCATCAGAGAAATGTTCAACGCTAGACTCATATCCGTAATAGCTTACAACCGGGTCAACGAGAATGCTGATGTCCTTTGTTTCAATAAGGATACAGGCATGTCCGAAATATCTCATTCGAATTTTATCACCGGTATATTTTTGATATGTTGGAGGTGGTGTCTCCGTAAAGAACGTCTCAAATAGAGCTTCCCTGGATGCAGGAATACCCAACATCGCTTTGATAAATCCAAGTGTTTGAGGAGCTCTCTTCATTTTTGCCAACTCATCGATTCCCGGATGATCAAATGGAATCTCGAGATGAAGAACATCTTTTTCTTCCAGTCGTGGAGTACTCAAACAGAATGGACGCTCGTCGTTGTTGGTAACCCATAAAGCGATGCTCTGCATATCCTTCTTATAATACTCGCTATTATATAGCAGCGATTCAAAAAATCTGAAGCCAGGATTATTATGACGATCATAATACAATTCAACATATCCTTTCAGAATTGGTGGCACTTTTTCATAAACAGCTTCCAGACCAAATCCTTTGGCTTCTGTTGCCAATAGCTTATCCAAATCCTTAATTGCTTTCGCAAACTGAATGATTCTATCCTGCTTTTGAAAAGTTTGTTGTTGCAATTCTTTAACCTCTTCAACTCGTCCCCCACCGAAATCCATGAATGGACCGCCGCGCATTTTCGAATTAAGCACCGCCTCCGCGTGAATGGAAGGAGCGGAAAGATATGAGTCGATAATTGTTAAATGTCTTCCCACAATATTCATTGCTGCTGTAGCAGGTGAAACAAGATGACTCCACGCATACCATTTGTCGACCAGCGGTTCCAGCACAACATTTGGTTTCAAATACATTTTCTTGTCAGTCATAATTGATAAGCTTTGTTATGAACAGATAATTTTTTAGATATAATGTCAACAATTACCCGGGGATATTTAAAGATGAAAAAATGCTTACCTGGGATTTGCCTGAAGTCAACTGCATAATCAGATTCCTTCTGCCATAACTGAATATCCTCACTCGTCATTTCCTCATCCGTTCCCGTTATCACGGTAAATGGAATATTTAATGGAGGTTGATCCTGGTATTTATAGGTCTCGCACGTTTTAAAATCTGCCCGTAAAATTGGTTCGATATAACTTAAGAGGTCGTCATTCTGCAAGATCTCATCGGGAATGCCATCGAGATTTTTAAGCTCCTCGATAAATTCATCCTTGGGCAGTAGGTGCCTGTTCTTAGCAGATCTTGCCGCAGATGAAGGACCGCAGGTGCCCGTAATGAATAAGTGAAGCGGTGGCTTATGATTATTTTCAATAAGTTTTCGTGCTACCAGGTATCCGATTAAACCGCCCATGCTGTGCCCGTATATGGCGTAATCAGTGTCGCTCGCATTTTTCCTGATCTGGTTATACAAATCATCTACAAGCAAGTCCGCATCAGCGATCAGTAACTCTTTCATTCTTGCTCCTCTTCCCGGGTATTCGAGGGGAATAATGTTCAGAAACGAAGGAGCTTTTTCATTATACTTTTGATACGAGTATTTGTTCCCGCCTGCAAATGGTAAACAATAAAGATTGATTGTTGCTTTCATTAATTTCCTTTAGAATGGTTTCACATATCAGGCACTGCACAATAAACAGCCTTCAGGCATTGGTGATACTAAACTAACCTTTCGATTAGAAACAGTATCCTACCGGTGTTCGATTTACTAATTACCTGTAGTCAGCGAACTGTTTTTCAATAAGTGGATGATAATGAAAAAACACACAGCCACGTGGGTATTGGATGATGTGACCTACCAATCAAACTCAAATCCTGATGAAAATGGGCAGCCAATGGTTATAACAGGTATGGATTAGTAGACAGTATTTTTCAAATACGGGTTGAAAGTAAAATATTAATGGAATAATTCAAAATAAAACGCCAAAAATCCCACTTTTAGGGGATTTCAAAATTCACTTGTAAAACCAACAAACTTAAATAATTATACAGAAGGCGGGACCAAAAATGCATGTTAAAACGAAGTACCAATTTCATTTGATATGAGGCCTTGATTTTTGGTGCTCAACCCGTCTCTACTATAGCCGGGCCAGATCAACAAAATCCAGGTTTATCCGAGGGTTCTCGTGATCTGTTGCGAGGCTTGTGCAGTAGCCCTCATCTATCTGGAGCTCTTTTAAATGCCATTTGGTGTCATAGAAAGCAGTATTCTTCGTGATGATTATATCGTTCAGGGGAATGGATAACCCCCTTCCGTCAGCCTTGATAATACTTTCCTTTATCGCCCAGAAAGTGAAAAATGCCTTCAGGGGATTGGATGATTCTCTAATTGACTGCCACTGGTCCCTGCTCATGAGGTCGGTAAAGTCGGAAAAGTCGACCGGTTTTATTTCCTCGATATCTATACCGACCCTGCTTCCATCGGCAACAGCGCACAATATATATTCGCCCGAGTGAGAAATATTGAAGTCCACGGTTCCTGGTAGGAAAGGTCGGGCAAACTCGGTATAATGCAGGTTTACGAGAGAGATATCATCATAACCGCACTTTTCAAGTCCCCTAAGTAGTAGTATTTTGCTGTATAAATTCGAGGCTCTGTCCTGCCACCTTTTATACCTAAAATGTTTGTCGCGGAGCGTGTCCGGCAGAACAATGAGAGATCGTTTATACACCTCTTCCGGTATATCCTGCGAGATCTTCGCATATAAAATATGGATCAACTTTTCCTCTGCCATCATTAAATATAAAATGTTTCCATCCCGGATGTAGTACATCCAATTATTATCTGCGCTCCTCTGTGCCTCCCGCCATGTCCCACTGTAGTTAGAAAAACCAATCGAGATGCTTCTTTATTTTGTTGCAGCCGCTTGTGGGAGGAAAATGACCACCGAGGGACACGGAGGGGAGGCACAGAGGGCACGGAGCATCGGGTGTTCAACTGTTGACTTATCATTGTCTCTCCCTGTAAACAAGATAAAAACTTTGCTAAACATTATAACCTCTTATCTAAGTGATATTTGGAAGTAAATAAAATTCCTGTAGGTTTGCCAAGTTTATCAAAAACCAATAACTATATGGACTTTAAGAGGGTGAATAATATTGTAGGATGGATCGTGTGTCTTATTGCCTGCACTGTATACGTAATGACTATGGAGGCAACGGGAAGTTTCTGGGACACAGGAGAATTCATTTCGAGCGCCTACAAGTTACAGGTGCCTCATCCACCCGGAGCGCCTATGTTTATTTTATTAGGAAGGTTCTTCATCGTTTTGTTTGGAGACAATCCTGAATCTGCTGCAAGGGGCATCAATTTCATGAGTGCCATTGCCAGCGGCTTCACCATACTTTTTTTATTCTGGACCATTACCCATTTCGCACGTAAAATATTGCACAAAGGGCACGAAGCCCTCACACGCCATCAAATGATTGGCGTAATGTCGGCCGGAGTTGTGGGCGCCCTGGCTTATACTTTTTCGGATTCTTTCTGGTTTAGTGCTGTGGAAGGAGAAGTGTATGCATTGTCTTCTTTGTTTACCGCAATTGTGTTCTGGGCAATTTTGAAGTGGGAGCATGAGGTGGATAGGGAAAGCACGACAGATGGCCACAAATTTTCCCGCGCGGATCGCTGGCTGGTTTTTATTTTTTATATGATGGGCTTGTCGATCGGCGTGCACCTGCTTAATCTTTTGACCATCCCTGCTCTTGTAATGGTGTATTATTTCAAACGGTATAAAGTAACCAAGTGGGGTACGTTCTGGGCGTTTCTCATCGGTTGCGTCATTACAGGAATTGCCCAGGTAGTGATTATACAATGGACCATTAAAGGCGCCGGATCTTTCGATATATTTTTTGTCAACGATATGGGGATGCCCTTTTTCCTGGGCTTTACTTTTTACTTTGTTCTTTTAGCGGCTTTATTAATAATTGGACTACGATTTAATGATGCGGGGATACAAAAATTCAAGTCGTTCCCGGTATGGCTATCAGCAATCGTTTTATTATTCTGTTTCCCTTTTCTTAAGTCAGTAGGCAACTTTGTCTTGCTGCTGATAGGCCTTGGAGTTTTGCTGGGTCTGTGCTACTCTTACAAACAGCGAATCAACTCTTTTTTAAAGATTGGTTTGTGGTCGACCATATTCATGATCCTTGGGTATTCCACCTACTTCACTACACTGATCCGTTCGAATGCGAATCCTTCCGTTGATATGTTCAACGTGGATAACCCGGTGAGCCTTGTCGGTTATTTAAGCCGGGAACAATATGGAGATTGGCCGATCTTGTATGGTCCTTTCTTTACAGAAGAAATCACAAATGAAGACTATGTAGATGCCGGAGACATGTATGTTAAAGGAAAAGACAAATATGAAGTCGCAGGCAAAATCCGCAAGCTGAATTATTCCGGCATGGAAACAGCACATCTTTTTCCGCGAATGTGGGATAATGGTAATGACAGAAACCAGGTTGGAATGTACCGCGCCTTTGGCGACCTTGAAGAGGGCGAGGACCCTACGGTTGCAAATGACATCAAATATTTTTCGTCCTACCAGTTCCGAGTAATGTATTGGAGGTATTTCATGTGGAACTTCGCTGGTAAGCAAAACGATTTGCAGGGCTTTGGTAATATCCGTGATGGCAATTGGGCCAGCGGCATCAGTTTCGTTGATAAATTTTTTAATAGCACTCCTGAGACACTGCCAGATACCGCAGGAAAGGATAATAAAGCGAATAATAAGTTGTATTTCCTTCCTCTCATCCTGGGGATTTTGGGAATGATATTCCAGTACCAGCGTCATCGCAAAGATTTCCTGGTAACCTTCTTATTGTTCTTTTTTACAGGGTTTGCGATCGTTATTTACCTGAACCAGGCCGGGCAACAGCCCCGTGAACGTGATTATGCATATGTTGGATCATTTTACGCCTTTGCTATCTGGATTGGCCTTGGAGTATTATGGGTGAAGGAGCAATTTGGAAAATTTCTGAAAGGTGACATGCCAAATATCGCGGCCTTCGGACTTTGCCTGCTGGCTGTTCCAGTATTGATGGCTTCACAGGAATGGGATGATCATGACAGAAGTAAAAAGACACTGGCACGTGATCTGGGAATCGATTACCTGCAGAGCGTTCAAAAGGATGCGATCCTCATGACATTCGGAGATAATGATACCTACCCTCTTTGGTACACACAGGAAACAGAAGGAGTTCGAAAAGACCTCCGGATTATCAACTATAGTTTGCTAGGTACCGACTGGTATGTAAATCAGCTTCGCTACAAGCTGAATGAAAGTCCGCCAGCAGATGTTGTCTTCACTGCCGAACAAATCCAGGGAAACAAAAGAGATGTAGTTCCTGTATATCCGCTGCCCGGTTATGATCAGAACCAATACTATAACCTGTACAAAATACTAAAAGAAGTTGTTGGAAGCGATGAGGAGAGAAATATGGTGTCGATGCAGAGCGGTGATATGGCAAATGTTTTTCCTGTGAAAAAAGTAACTGTACCCGTGGATGTTGAATATGTGAAAAAAACGATGAAATTTAATCCGGGAGATAGTATCGTCAGTGAATTGAAACTGGATATTGGCAAGAATTATATCCAGAAAAATGATCTTGCCTTATTGTCCCTGATTGCAGCAAATAACTGGCGTCGTCCTTTGTATTTCACTTCCACCTCGGAGCTGCGGTCCCTTGGCCTTGATAAATATCTTCGAATGGAAGGTCTTGCGTACAGACTGGTTCCAGTTGAGAATTCAGTCGCACAAAATGAAATCGCCTACAAGAACGTGATGGAAAAGTTTGTATATGGCAATGCAAACAAGAAAAATGTCTATTTCGACGAGGAGAACCGTCGTCATCTCAATAGCATTAAACTGGCGCATGCCACCCTTGCAAAAAATCTGATCAATTATAATCAGCTCGATTCGGCTAAGAAGATACTACAGAAATATGACCAGATGGTTTCGATCGAAAACATGCCCTACGGGATGACCTCCAACCGTGGAAATTTTCACAATAGCATTTCGCTGGAGTTCCTGGAGGCGGCTTACCGCTCGGGCGATCTCGCCCTTGCCCGAAAAGTGCATGGTTCGCTAAAGAAGGATCTCGAGCAACAACTGAATTATTATCGCTCACTTGGAGAAGATGGGATGAATAACGAACAGATGGCCATGCAAGCCGCGGCTATTTTGAATAACAGGGCCGGGGTTTTATCAGAAAAGCAAAGTCCATTTGCATACGAAATTATCACCAGTTACCAGTTTCTGCAGCAAATGGCGCAGTGGGAAATACAATTTAAATCTGGCGTTCAACCTACTGAAACGCCGGGTACTATTCAAAACCCAGGCGCACCACCCGCAGACACACCAAAAAATCCTTAGGTACAGAAGGTAGACTGCCCTCAGGGCTTTCGCACGAGGAACACAAAGGCACAAAGAGAGATCAAAATCCCTTTGTGCCTTTTGCCTTTATGCCTTTTAGG
>DAINQQ010000204.1:8078-10219 GCA_036742645.1 Flavitalea sp. | reverse complement strand
ACTATTCTAATGGCGGCTCTACATATTTCTCATTTATTGGTTTCAGATGGTGGCGCATGATCAGCCGGGCACAAGTGTTCCATCTCATAATGGCGTCATCATTACCCGCCGGACGAAAGCCTTCCGCCTTCTCAAAAAACTCCATGGCTTCACTCAACCATTCATAGACGGCAAACTGCCCATGCGTATTTCGGCTTAAAATTGCGATCCCTTCGCGTTCGCAGATAATACCGGCATAATAGTTTTTTTCATAATCGTTTTGAAGCCTGGCAAGGAGCTGGCGTGCCCTGTTCACCTCTCCCGATGAAGTAGAACCGAATTGATCCGTAATTGCCAAAAGCAAAATTATTATAGCTTTAGCATTCTGTGGGTCTGCTTCCAGGATATCGAGACAAATGCTTTCAGCAAGACCTGGTTCATCCAGCAGTCGGTACCGTTCTGCTTTTTCAATGGCCGACGGGATGCTCTCCTTAGAGATACGTTTAAGTTGAAACATGGCTTTTTATTTAATGATTTGCAATCGCAACCATATTTTCATTAGGGATATTAAGCTTGCTTCGAACGAAAAATCCGGAACAACTTTTTCAAAGGATCATAAAATCTATCGGCCACCCGCTCCTTAAGCGGAATAATGGCATTGTCAGTAATGGTAATATCCTCAGGACAAACCGTTGTACAGCATTTGGTGATATTGCAATAACCGATCCCATCTGCTTTCTTTAAATCCTCCAACCGGTCTTCAATATCGAGCGGATGCATTTCAAGCGCGGCGACATACACTAAAAAGCGGGGACCAATAAATTCATCATGAAGCTGATGTTCACGCAATACATGACACACATCCTGGCACAAAAAACATTCTATGCATTTGCGAAATTCCTGCACACGGTCAATATCTTCCTGGGCCATTCGCCAGGTACCATCTTTCGCATCGGGTAGACGGGGTTTGAATTTTTTAATTTTTTTCTTTACCGTGAAATTCCACGAAACATCAGTTACCAAATCCTTGATCACCGGAAACGCCTTCATGGGTTGCAGTAGCACTGGCTTATCAAGGCGAAGATCACTAAGGCGGGTCATACACATTAGTTTAGGCATCCCATTGATCTCCGCCGAGCAGGAACCACATTTGCCGGCTTTGCAATTCCAACGCACTGCCAGGTCATTCGCATGTTCTGCCTGAATCTGATGTACAGCATCAAGAACCACCATGCCTTCAGAAGTTTCTGTGGAATAATTTTCAAATTTTCCACCTGAAGAATCACCACGCCATATTTGAAATGTTGCTTTTGCCATTGAACTATGATTTGATGATTTAGATTTCTGGTCTAAGGTTTAATGTGTAAGGTTCTTTACGCTCAGCACTTTTTTTTCACATAATGATTCTAATTTTAAGAACTTTAAATCTCAGGCCTCAGACCTCATTTCATTTCGTCAATAATCTGTTTAAGGTCTGCGCGTATTTGCCATAAAGCTTTTCGTGTTTTCTGCACCCGCCCCTAAATCCCCTAAAGGGGGACTTATTCGGCCTTTTTTGTTACTTATACTTTTCGACTTAAGTTCTTTATCTTCTCAGTTATTTCTTCGATAACCAGCTCTATTTCATTTATTACCTGATCGTTTGTAAACCTTATTATTTCTATCCCAAACTCATTTAAAGTACTTTCTCTTCCAACATCATATTCCTTACTTTCTTTTAACAGGTGTATTTCTCCGTCAATTTCGATTATAAGTTTTAGTTCATGACAGTAATAGTCTGCTATATATTTCCAAACCGGATGTTGCCTTCTTATTCTGACGCCAAGTTGATTTTTGCAGAGCCTTTCCCAAACAATCTTTTCTGCTATTGTCATATTCTTCCGCAATACCTCTGCATGCTGAAAGATTGCTTTCGATGCTCCATAGTGCATTGCTGTTGCCATAGGAATGTAATTAATTAAAGTTTTACAATAGAATACTGATTTCAGCTTCCGCTACAGTCTTCAAAGTCCCCTTTAGCGATTTAGGGACACGTCGTTGTTTAGGGTCAATCCGCATTTGTACAAACGTTCCGCCTCGTCAGCACCTCTGCCCCTAAATCCCCTAAAGGAGACTTCTCTCCAGGAAGCTAGTTTAGCTGCTTTCTTCATTGATTCACAATT
>DAINQQ010000204.1:0-7978 GCA_036742645.1 Flavitalea sp. | reverse complement strand
TATAAATAGATCCTCAAAGTCCCCTTTAGGGGATTTAGGGGCGGGATTTAGGGGCCGGATTTAGCGACGCCACCGATCATCAATGATTTGTTTCCGATCAATCGCATTTCTCACAAACGTTCCGCCTCGTCAGCACCTCTGCCCCTAAATCCCCTAAAGGAGACTTCTGTCCAGGAAGCTAGTTTAGCTGCTTTCTTCATTGATTCACAATTTTGATTATAATTCTTTTAGTTCGGCTATCTTCTAGCGTTTGCTATAATATAAATAGATCCTCAAGTCCCCTTAGGGGATTTAGGGGCCGGATTTAGGAGACTTCTCTCCAGGAAGCTAGTTTAGCTGCTTTCTTCATTGATTCACAATTTTGATTTTAATTCCTTTAGTTCGGCTATCTTCTAGCGTTTGCTATAATATAAATAGATCCTCAAAGTCCCCTTTAGGGGATTTAGGGGCCGGATTTAGGAGACTTCTCTACAGGAAGCTAGTTTAGCTACTTTCTTCATTGATTCACAATTTTGAATTTAATCCTTTTAGCTCGGCTATCCTCTAGCGCTTGCTATAATATAAATAGATCCTCAAAGTCCCCTTTAGGGGATTTAGGGGCGGGATTTAGGGGCGGGATTTAGGGACGGGATTTAGGGGCGCGCGGATACGGCATCATAATTTAGGGAGCCGAAACCGCGCCGGTACAGCACCCTCATTTCATTTCATCAATAATATTTTTAAGGTCTGCGCGAATTTCACGAAGAGGGTCATGCCTCACCTGCATTTGTCCATCTTCTCCTTTATAAATGATAAGGTTGAACTTTCCTCCTTTCTCATCTTTTTCAGGGTGATCTTCGCTGAAATGTGCTCCCCGGCTTTCCTTTCTTTCTATGGCCGCCCTCGTGATCGCTTCCGAAACAGTTAATAAATTTGGAAGATCCAATGCAGTATGCCATCCGTTATTGTATTCCCTGTTTCCAATCACCCTCACTTTGTTGGCGCGTTCCCATAGCTTTTTTAATTCTTGAATCGCTTTCCTCAGTTCTTCGTCTTTGCGAACAATGCCAACAAGATCCTGCATCATTTCCTGCAGATCATATTGCACTTGAAAAGGATTATCTCCTTCTGTTCGTTCAAATGGTTCCAAAACTCTTTTCGTAAAACCCTCTATTTCCTTTTCATCAAGGATAATGGCTTGTCCATTTTCTTTAGCAAACTTTGCTGCAAATTCACCGGCGCGTTTTCCAAAAACCAACAGGTCAGAAAGTGAGTTACCCCCAAGCCGGTTAGCACCATGCAATCCGGCCGCAGCTTCGCCCGCAGCAAAAAGGCCGGATACTGTTGACATTTGTGTATCAGCATCGACACGAATGCCACCCATCATATAATGTGTGGTTGGTCCCACTTCCATTGCCTCCCTGGTGATATCAATGTCGGCCAGTTTTTTAAACTGGTGATACATGCTGGGTAACTTTTTCTTAATATGTTCCGCGGCATTGGGAAGTTTCGTTTTGATCCAGGAGATATCAAGAAATACGCCGTTGTGCGGGCTGCCTCTGCCCTCTTTAATTTCACGAACAATACAACGCGCCACGTGATCCCGCGTAAGAAGTTCCGGTGGTCTTCTTGAAGAACGATCGCCTTGTGTATATTTCCAGCCTTCTTCTTCATTGTCTGCAGTCTGGTTGCGATACAAGTCTGGAATTTCAGCAAACATAAACCGCTTATTCTCATTGTTGAGTAAAATTCCACCTTCGCCTCGCACTCCTTCAGTTACCAGGATGCCGCGAACACTCGGAGGCCAGATCATCCCGGTCGGGTGAAATTGTACAAACTCCATATCCATCAGTTCTGCGCCAGCATGATAAGCCAATGAATGTCCATCCCCCGTATATTCCCAACTGTTACTGGTGATTTTAAAAGCCCTGCCGATTCCACCGGTTGCAATTACAATCGCTTTAGCACGAAACAATTTGAACTGACCTTTCTCACGTTCATATCCAAATGCACCCGCCACCCGCTCACCACTTTTCAAAAGCGTAATAATGGTGCATTCCATATGAACCGTAATACCCTGGTGGATACCGTGATCCTGTAGTGTGCGGATCATTTCCAATCCTGTCCGGTCACCAACATGTGCCAGGCGGGGATATTTGTGACCCCCAAAATTTCGCTGCAAAATGCGTCCATCTTTGGTCCGGTCGAACAATGCACCCCAGGCTTCTAATTCTCGTACACGATCAGGGGCTTCTTTCGCGTGTAACTCCGCCATACGCCAGTCATTAAGGTATTGCCCCCCGCGCATTGTATCCGCAAAATGTACTTTCCAGTTATCACGTTCATCAACATTGGATAATGCTGCGGCAATCCCTCCTTCTGCCATCACCGTGTGAGCCTTGCCCAGGAGGGATTTGCAGATCAGGCCAACAGTAATTCCATTAGCAGCAGCTTCGATAGCAGCCCGAAGGCCCGCACCCCCTGCACCGATAACAAGCACATCGTAATCGTATGTATCAAATGATGACATTAGAAGAATAGCTAATTTTTTATGGTACTAATGTGGAATTTTTTTTTATGAACCAGGCCAAAGTGCTACTATATAGCCTTCCTTGCGTCGCACTCTTGTACGTCTGGTTCGCTACTCAGCTCTTACGTTCTACGACCTCAGCCTCTTTCCTTCCCAAAAGAGAAGAACGGTGTTACAGTGCATATCCAGACTTTAGTTCTTTGATAATCATCTTTATATCTCTTCTCACCATTTTCGAAAAATCTGATTACAATAAACATGACTAAAGAGAGGGCTGTGTTGCAGCAACTGCCCTTTAGAGGTTGGGACGCTTATATTATTCTCCAATCATTCCACACCCCAATCGAACACAAACGGATATAAATATCTGAAAACGCAACCCAAAATAAGCTCATCCATGCCCACAGCATATGTTTCCGGTTGAAACAGGTCACACACCAATACGCTTTGCGGCGAACCGGCGTCCCGGAAAGACGGTCCATAAATCCACCAACCATATGGCGCAATGAATGGCAGCCGAATGTATATCCCCCAAGTAAGACCACATTGGTGGCTAACACCAATGTGCCCACGCCAATGCCAAAAGATTCTTCGCCTGTTGCAGGAGAAGTAAACCATAATGCCTTCCATACATCATAAGAAAGAAAAAGCAAAAAGAATAAAGCGATGTAAAGAAAGTACCGATGTATATTTTGTATGACCAGTGGAAAAGAATTTTCACCGCGATATTTTTTGCGTGGTTCCGTAACTGTACAGGAAGGAGGGTCAGCCCAAAATGCTTTGTAATAGGCTCCCCGGTAATAATAACAGGTCAACCGGAACAAACCCGGCGCCCATAATACAAGAAGCGCAGGAGACCAGGGTAATATCTCCGGCCACCAACCCGGTTTAGGACCAAACCAGCTATGCGGTGAATCACCAAAGAGTTCGGGAGAATAAAGAGGAGAGAGATAAGGTCCATATACGTAATGCTCACCTTGCAATGCAGCCCAGGTTACATAAATGACAAAAGCAGAAAGACAAATAAAAATAATCAATGGACGGACCCACCAGCCATCTTTCCTGCTGGTGTGACCGAAACCCTGGTGGGTGTCAGTTAAGTTTATTTCGGCCATAACAATCGCTTAGGTTATTAAAATATTAACCCAAAACCTGTCAAAGAATAAGGCAAGTATAAAAGCTGTTCTCTAAGATAATTCAAAAATGCTCACATACGAGATAAAAAATTTGGTGATAAATCTTCTGCCCTTCTTTAGGAATGTCGTCGGACATTCTTGTACATGTAGACTTTTGGAATATTCATTTCAGCACTTCAGCCAGTATCGGAAAATGGACAGATGCAACGATGGATTACTCATAGCCAGGTCAACGGATTTAACGTGGATTAAATGCTATATTTAAGTAAACTTTTGAATTTTATGATATCAGCTCTTCATTATTATTTCGTCTCATAAACATTTGAAAAGTTTTAAACTCCGAATTACTGGAATTTCTACCTACGTCACCGGACTAATACAAGATGACAATCGATTGAGTAGTGTGCTGAGTAAATCGGGAAAAAATTGGATTTAAACGAAAAGAAAATGAAAAGTGTTTGAGTCTGCAATTTGTCAATTGTCAAAATTCCATCAATTAATTAACGTGTAATGAAAAAGCAATTGTTTGCAGCAACATGGTATTTCAGGCTTTTTCTGATCGCAATATCATCACTTACTACTTCTGCCAATTCATCCGCTCAATTAGGCAGACAGGTGTATACCAGTTACTGTGCAGGATGCCACGGCGCGCAATTGCAGGGCAGCAGGGCTTCGCCCCTTGTTAAAAAGACATGGATGCATGGAAGTGACCGCAATTCAATTCTGAAAATCATTCGGAATGGAATACCTGGAACCGAGATGGCCAAATGGGAAGGAATACTTTCCACAAATGAAATGGAAGCGGTCACCGGTTACATCATCAGCATGCAGGGGAAGCCTATTGCAAAGGATGAAACCCGTAAGCCTCTGACTGTCGACACAAAACTCTATAAGTTAAAGATTGAAAAGATATTTACGCAAGGAGTAAATATTCCATGGGGAATTGAGTTTATTGACGCTCACCGGGCTTTGATCACAGGGAAGATGGGTGAACTTCGTTGGATGGTTAATGGGAAATTAGATGAGGAAAAGATTGCCGGCATTCCGAAAACTTATGCGTTTGATTTGGTTGGCGGCATGATGGATCTTGCCCTTGATCCTGACTATTTAAAAAATGGGTGGATATACCTTGCGTTCAGTCATAACTCAAGTAATACTAGCGATAAAAAAGCGCCGGGCATGACCAAAATTGTGCGCGGAAAAGTGAAAGGCCATCAATGGGTGGAGCAGCAGGTTTTATTTGAAGTGCATGACTCTTTAAAGGTAGTAGGTGGCACGCGCTGGGGTTGCAGATTTTTGTTTGACAAACAAGGTCACCTGTACTTTACGATCGGTGACATGAACCGGGCAGACGATTCACAAATTTTGACGAGACCGTCCGGAAAGGTTTACCGAATCAATCGAGATGGCTCGATACCAAAAGACAATCCGCTTTACGGGAAAGAAAATTATTTGCAAGCAATCTACAGTTGGGGCAATCGTAATGTGCAAGGCCTGGCTCAGCATCCTGTTACAGGTGTTATCTATGCAAGCGAACATGGGCCAAAAGGGGGAGATGAATTAAATATTCTGAAAAAAGGTGCAAATTACGGATGGCCTGTGATCACATATGGTGTTGACTATAGCGGCAGCATCATCTCAAACGACACGCTCAAAGAGGGCATGGAACAGCCGATCACTTACTGGACACCTTCCATTGCAGTCGGTGCAATCGAATTTGTAAACGGCAGTCGATTTACACGTTGGAAAAATAATCTTCTTGTTGGCGCGTTGGCCTTTCAGGAACTCCGAAGACTTGTAATCGACGGAGATCGAGTGATTGAACAGGAACTTCTTTTGAAAGGCTATGGGCGTGTACGCGATGTCAAGATGGGACCAGATGGCGCTTTATATGTCCTCACCAATGGACCCGATGCACTGCTGCGGATTACTCCGAAATGAATACCGACGGTACACCAACCAAAAAAGTTCCTTTCAATCCAAACCCGTGTGTATTGCCACGGCGTTGTCCCCGCTGAACAATCGTGGAACTGGAAAAGCAATGCTGAAAAAACAATAGATTTTCCATAATGTGACTGAAGGAAACCAAAAAGATATTTAAAAGAAATATAATTACGACGTGAACCTATATAAAAATCTGGTAGGCTTGTGGTTTATAATGCATGTAATTATCATATCGACATATACGCAACAAAATCTTACCGTTGAAACTCATACGCTGATTGTTTTCTTTGACGGACTGCGACCGGATTACGTCACTGAAGAAGGGATGCCCAATTTATATGCATTCAAAAAACGCGGAGCTTATTGTAAACAACATCACAGTGTGTTTCCAACTGTAACAAGAGTAAACGCTTCTTCTTATTCAACCGGTAGTTATCCGGCCACACATGGTTTGCTGGGCAATTCGGTCTATTTTCCCCAGGTAAATAAGAATATCAGTCTCAATACAGGTGATCATGAAGATCTTGCCAGGATTGCCGTAGCAACAAATGGCAAATTGCTTACTGCTATTTCCCTGGGAGAAATATTACAATCTGCAGGCAGGAAGATGATGGTGTTGAGCTCTGGTTCCACCGGCCAGGCGATGATGCAAAATCATACCGTCAGCGGGGGTGCTATCATTAACCCTGCGTTGATATTGCCGACATCATTCAAAGAAACGGTCATAAACGATCTTGGCCCTGCGCCACCTGCTGGCAAACCAAATACCAACCAGCACAAATGGATAACGGATGGCCTGATAAAATACGGGCTGGCTGCAGATGGTCCTGCGGTAAGCGCCATCTGGTATTCAGATCCGGATGGTGCTGCACATAGCGACGGTATAGGCTCGGCAACCGCTATGGCTTCACTTCGCGTGGTAGATGAACAGTTCGGCAGGATATTGAAGGAAATTGAAGCCCGTGGTCTGACTCGTTCTTTCAACATCATTGTATCGACTGATCATGGGTTTGTAACGCATATCGGAAAAGAAGGCTTGAGTGATTTCTTAATAAAGCAGGGATTCAAAAAAGACAAGCAATCAGATGATGTGGTGCTGGCGGGTGGTGCCATTTATGTCAAAGACAACAGCACGCAACTGATACAAAAGATCGTAAACGCTTTGCAAGGACAAGAATGGGTAGGCGCCATTTTTACAAAAGGAACGAAGAAAGGAGATATGAAGGGAATAGTAGAAGGCACGCTTTCCTTTGAATCTATCCATTGGGATCATGTCGGCCGGGCAGCTGATATATTAGTGGATGTAAACTGGAATGATAAAAAAAATAGAGCAGGATATGAAGGCAGCAGTTATTCGGTTGGTGTAGCAGGTCATGGAAGTTTGAGTCCTTACGAAGTGCATATACCCTTAATGGTGTCCGGACCTGGTTTTCAAAAAGGAGTGGAACTGGATCTACCTACTTCCAATGTAGATCTTGTACCATCCCTCTTATATCTGCATCACATTCCGATACCTGCCAGTATGGACGGCAGGGTTATTCATGAGTTGCTGGCTAACCCGGGAAAAAATAATTCCGAAAAGGTGAAGAAGGAAACAATTACTGCGATCGCAAAGACAGGATGGGGAAGCTATGAATTGGAACTGGTAAGATCTGTGATCGGAAAATATATTTATGTCGATTTTTCCAGAGTGAAAAGAATACCGGCTACTACGAAATAACCGATATGCATGGATCACCGTTTGTAAAATAACGGCTGTAGTGCTAAATTGGTCAGTAATCATCGGCCGCAAGCATACACCCCTAACACTGTAAGAACAATGAAAATTCTTTGTTTAACTATTACAATCCTACTGACCATCGGCCTTATTTACTGGATTTCGAAAATCAAAACACCAAATTCAGAAGAAGTAATTTCAATTAACCAACGAGCCGATACGATTCCCACACGACCAGACAAAGACAACCCGTATGAAGGTCTTAGAAGTTTGGCCCTTAATATATCCCCGGCTCAACTTCAGTTGACCCTTCCAAATGACAGGAAAATAGTTTATGGTGTCGTGATGGACTGGAATATAAACGATAGAACGGCAACACTTACTGCTTTTTCAACGGGGGATGCAAGTTTGTACTTTAGTTCAGGGGCTGGAATGCTTAGTGGAGTACATCACGAAAGCGTTAACACTGCGGTTAAATCTTTCATCAGCCAGGCACAAAATTATATTAACAATACAAACGAAACAGAAACCACTCCCCTGCCAGACAAGCATTGTGTAACATTTTATTTTTTAACAAACAAAGGCAAATTTTCGATTAAGGAACAAATTGAAAATTTCGAAAACAGCACTTCAAATATGACAACATTATTTGAAGAAGGCAATAGGGTAATT
>DAINQQ010000203.1:5394-10236 GCA_036742645.1 Flavitalea sp. | reverse complement strand
CGAACCGAGTCCGGCGGAAATATACTTTACCCCCCAGGTTGAAAGCGCATTGCTTAACATGAAATTCAAAAAACTCAGGATGATTATTGATCGCCATTCTCTTCCTCGTGGCCAAACCCTTCCTTTACTCATAAAGAAAATAAGATAGAGAAATCCTCCGGCAAGTTGTCGTAAACCCGCCAATTGAAGAGCCGGCATATGTCTCACGCCTTCCTTTGACGCTATCCATGTAGTGCCCCAAAAAAAAGAAACCAGGCCTAACGCAATAAACGCCTTAAAACGGGTTCCGCGGTTTCTAATAAATGAGGGATATAATCTCTGTATGACTTGCATTCACTTATTTTCTTTCGGCTTCCTCATTCACATTTATGGTGGAGATTTTTAAAAAACGTCATCTCAGGGAAACGGACGTGCTGATCTTCCTTACTACAGTGCTTTAAAGTAAACGTGTCTAGTGGCGGAAATGCCTTACGCCGGTTAGTACCATAGCGAGATTATTCTCTTTACAATAGTCAATCGACTCATTGTCACGAAGAGATCCTCCGGGTTGAATGAACGCAGAGATCCCTGCCTGATGTCCCATTGTTACACAATCGTTAAAGGGGAAAAAAGCATCAGATGCCATCACTGCTCCTGCCAGGGAGAAATTGAATTGCTTCGCCTTCTCGATAGCATGCCGTAAAGAATCGATTCTACTTGTCTGTCCGCAGCCCTTACCGATCAGTTGCTTGTTTTTGACAACTGAAATCGCATTCGACTTCAAATGTTTGCAAAGAATATTTGCGAAGACCAGGTTTGATTTTTCCGTTGCGCTTGTTTCTCTTCCGCCAACTTCTTTCCATTCTTTATAATTAACACTATCATTATCCTGAACCAGGACCCCATTTAATACCGTCTTGTACATAAAAGCCGGTGATATCAGCTCAGGATGACATTGCAATAAAATGCGATTCTTCTTAGACTTTAATATCTGTAGAGCATCTGCAGCATATCCCTGGGCTATCAGGACTTCAAAGAAAATTTCGCTAATACTTTCTGCAGTGGGCTTGTCAATAACACCATTGCAGGCGAGTACGCCGCCAAATGCAGATTCGGGATCGCCTGCAAGAGCATCCTTCCATGCCTGATTTAGTGAAGGTCTTGATGCAGCGCCGCACACATTCGTATGCTTGATGATTGCAAAGGTGAGCTCATCGAACTCACGGATCAATTGGATGGCCGCATCAATATCAACGAGGTTGTTATATGAAATTTCTTTTCCATGTAATTGTGTAAAGATCTTGTGAAGGTCGCCGTAAAAGACTGCTTTCTGATGTGGATTTTCACCATATCGAAGTGACTGCTGATGTGATTTGGTTATTGCCTGGATAGGTTGAGCCTGGTTAAAGAAGTTACTGATTGCAATGTCGTAATATGCACATACTTCAAACGCCCAGGCAGCGAATTGTCTCCTTTCTTCCGAAGACGTTTCACCTGACTTTTCTGTGATCACCGATTCAATGGCGCTATATTGATTTGGAGAGGCCACGATCACAACATCTTTGTAGTTCTTTCCCGCGGCGCGAATCAGCGAAACGCCTCCGATGTCAATTTTTTCAATAATTGCTTTTTCGTCATTGGTTCCTGAAAGCGTTTCTTCAAAAGGGTACAGATCAACGATTACTAAATCAATTTCAGGAATATTGAATTGATTCATCTCCTGGATGTCGGTTTCCACGTCCCTCCTTCCCAAAATGCCACCAAAAACCGCTGGATGTAACGTTTTCACCCTTCCACCAAGAATCGATGGATATGTAGTAAGTGTTTCGACAGGAACTACAGGTATATGTAACTGTTCAATGAATTTTTGAGTGCCACCTGTTGAGTACAACTTCACTCCCAAACTATGAAGTTGCTTTACGATCGTTTCCAGCCCATCCTTGTAATAAACAGAAATCAGTGCAGATTGAATTTTTTTGGTCATTGAGCGAATCTTTTAGTACGCTGCATCCCTTTCTCTATGCGAGAAGTGGACTGCAACAGGATTGTGAAAGAAGGCGCAAACTTAAATCAATTCATATTCATGACAAAAGCCCCGTTCTCGGAAACAACATGACAAGGGATTTCCAAAGCATCGCATTCAACTTTCCATTTTGAGATTTTCCACAACGGATTTGACGCGTCAACAACTATTTGTTTGCAGTTAAAACAGTCGTTAAGATCGGCGATAGAAAGTTTCGGTGATTTGGAAATTATTATAACATCGACGTCTATCTTTTCCTGCGAAGTAATTTCGGGGAGGGGGCTTTCAACAACCATAACTCTCCTTGAATTAAACACGTAGCACTCCTGGTTATAAATCAAGCTTGGTAGCGAATCGTTGTGCACCAGCTGATATGCTGTACGGGAAGGCTTGAGATGGAAATTTTGCGCAAAACCTTCGCCATTCAGAGCGCTATCGCCTTTGAAAAAATACTTGTTGCCTTCAATAAAATCAATCGACTGCTGGAACGGGATATTATACACAATCAATATACGCTGATATTTTACAGTCCATAGCCAGTGAGATCGGATCACCCCAAATATCAGTACTGCCACAAGTGCGGCGGCGATCGCAATTGCCTTCTTCTTCATTATCCAAATCGCTAAGCCTGTTATAATGAGATATATTGAAATTACCTGCATGATAGAGAGTTGAATATTTTGAAAAACAGAAAACGGCAATCGATCGAAGCGTTCGATAAAGGAATTCATCAGCCATATTAGCCACTTCAATAACCATCCCAGTTTAGTTGCTATAACCGGAACAACGCTTACTACGCATAACAGCAATTCTCCAATCAGGATAATACTGGACAATGGAACAGCTATGAAATTTGTTATTAAAAAGAAGTTTGGGAACTGATGAAAATAATACAAGCAGATGGGAACTGTAAGCACTTGTGCCGAAAGCGTAACGGAGTTTAGTTTCCATAACGCATCCAGTAGCTTGTTTTCGATGAACAAAGAGTTGTAGATCGGTTTCATAAAAATGATGATGCTGAGAACCGCGGCATATGATAATTGAAATCCAGCGTCCCATAACCAAAAAGGATTATAGCAAAGCAAAAAGAAAGCAGATCCGGCCAGGCTGTTATAAATAGATATTTTTCTTGAAATATTTTGGCCAAGCACAATGAAAGTAAACATCACTGCCGACCGCAATACGGATGGAGATCCGCCGGCAAGGAAGCAAAATATCCATAAAGCCGCAATTATCAAGACGGGTTTGAGAAACCGAAGCTTACGGATATTATTCAGGAAATGCAACATGCAGTTTATTAACCAGTAGACTAACCCGACATGTAACCCGGAAACCGCGATGATATGTAGGACACCAGTATTACTATATGATTGAACAAGACCCTTATCAAGATCATCTTTATATCCAATAAGCAGTGCTTCTGCAAGTCCGGATTCCTTATCTGAAGGTATATATTGCTGAAGAATTGCTATTGTTTTGGTTCTCGTGCGAAAGACAAATTCCCTAAACGGATTGACATTCCCTCGCGGTAACATTTCATACTCTGTCGTTTTTAAATAAACCTGGTAATATATTCCCTGAAAAGCGCAATAGCGCTGATAATTGAAACTCCCGGGATTTCCCGAGCCTTTAATAGGCTGTAGCTTTTTCTTAAAAACGATGGTTGACCCGTATCCCAGTGATGCAAGGCGTGAAGACTGACCAGGAGTCGTACTATCTTTTTGAAGATAGATAATGATATCGCCATTTGAAGCAAACAACGAATCTTGTACCTCAAGCATATGGATGGAAGCTTGAGCTTTGAAGGATTTTGCTTTTTCCGAAAGCGGTTCGTTGAGTCTTGCAATTATGATTGGGCTGGCTGCGTATTTCCTCGAAAGCAAGATTTGCTGGGCGGCACCATCTTTCGAAAAAGTTAACATAGATCCTGCAAAGAGAAACAAGCAGTTCAGAAACACGCCCGATAACCAATACATCTTGAAGCGACTGGTAATAGTCTTCAATGAAAATAATACCAACAGGATCGATGAACCTGCGGTACCAAGGAACCCCACCTCGTCACCGAACTTAAAATTCCATTGTAATAAGATTCCGGCAGCAAAAGGAATAAGCAAGCGTAAAAAAGGAGCTTCTTTCCAGATCGGAATTGCGTCGAACTGCATACGAAATAAAGCGGTTATAGCCTTATAATAATATGTAAATGTTCCTTATTACGGTTGAGTAAATCACCCACATTATCTGCTTTTATAACAGCGGAAGAAAGCAGAAATCGTTTATGTAAGCAAGTCGTTGTTTACTTATTCAGTAGCGGATAGCAGTTTCTTTACATACGCTATCTGTGCAAGATGGTAAATGTCATGCTGGATCAATCCGTTTAGTAAAAATCGAAAATTATAATCACGGTAATCCACTTTTTCTTTAAGAAAGGAATCGTCTTTATCTTTTAGCAGCCCCAAAATGCGGTCATGGGCTGTTTTGAATTGTTGCAACGCATTCGCCCAGGTATGAACATGAGGATCAATTAATCGCCAATCCAATTGTTCGAAGCCCTCCATATCAGTTTCGGGTTCTTTCTCTATCCTCTTAACTGTAAATTCCGCCCATGTAATAATGTGATATAAAAGGTCAATCAGCGAATGCGAATTACCTCCGGGTTTTGTATAAACCATCACGGGATGAATCTCATTAAGGATAGTGTATACCGGTCTTCCAAACCATGGAGTTCCGTCAAGCACGTTCTGAAGATTTCTGGTAATGGATTGTACTTCTTTATTCATTGAGCGAAATTATAAAGTCCTTTTCAATCCCGGGTATATTAGTAGTCCGCTTAATGAGCCGAT
>DAINQQ010000203.1:0-5294 GCA_036742645.1 Flavitalea sp. | reverse complement strand
AGGAAGCCCGTAGGCGTGTACGATATACTATCGAGTTTACTATATAAAATAAAAAAGAGTTGTGTTAACAACTCCTTTTCGTCGAAAACCTCCAATACTTACTACAAAGGATGTGATCCATTCTGGTTGGCCTGAGCGGGTTTTTTACCGAACAGGTTTTCGAGTCCACCAAAATTTTTATTGAGTAACCCTTTACCTTTTTCAAGTAGACTGTTCTTTTGCTCAGGGGTCATTTTTGAATATTTGTAGTATCCAAAGGCTGCCAGGCCGGCTAGAAGCAATCCAGTCTTATTTCTTAACATAACTGATATTTTTAGTTTGACTAATCATTTTTACGCAAGTATTGTAATAAATATCGTACCGTAAAAATTCACCTGATTAGCAATACGACTTTTGCACTTTCCAAAATATTTTGTGAAGGAATTTCCCCAACGCCGGATGGAATGCCGGCTTGGAATATTTTTTCCTCTTACTTACTCAGGTACATGCTCCTGTCTTTATAAAGTTGCCTGAAGTAAGGGTCCCGCAGATCTTTGATGAACCTGATCGCCTCTCCGGTAGATTTCATTTCGGGTCCAAGCTCCTTGCTAACACCTGGAAATTTATCAAAACTAAACACTGGCTCCTTGATAGCGTACCCTTTCAATCGCTTCACAAACTTGAAATCCTTTAGCTTGTTTTCACCTAGCATCACCTTCGTAGCAATATTGAGATATGGGATTTGATAGGCTTTCGCGATAAACGGCGTTGTACGGGAAGCCCTGGGGTTAGCTTCGATCACATACACTTTTCCATCTTTGATAGCAAACTGGATATTGATCAATCCACGAATACTTAATTTGAAGGCGATCTTCCTGGCATATTCTTCCATAGTTTCTACAATCAATGGGGATAAATTAAACTGAGGTAGTACCGCATTACTATCACCGCTGTGAATGCCCGCCGGCTCGATATGCTCCATTACACCCATAACATGAAATTCTTCTCCATCACAGATTGCGTCGATTTCTGCCTCCTGGCACCTGTCGAGGAAATGGTCGATTAAGATCTTGTTTCCGGGAATATGTTTTAAAAGGCTGATGACGGCTTTCTCTACTTCTTCGTCATTGATCACGATCCGCATTCTTTGTCCTCCGAGTACATAGCTGGGGCGAACAAGCACGGGGTATCCAACTTTATTGGCTACTGCAACCGCCTCGTCTACCGTAAAAGCTGTTCCATATTCAGGATAGGGAATCTTAAGTTCCTTCAGCATGTCGCTAAACCTGCCACGATCCTCTGCTATATCCATGTTGTCGTACGAAGTGCCAATGATATGAATGCCTTTTTTGTGTAATCGTTCGGCCAGTTTCAATGCTGTTTGACCGCCTAGTTGAACGATCACGCCGTCTGGCTTTTCCAATTCGACAATTTCCCAAAGATGTTCCCAAAACACCGGTTCGAAATATAGTTTATCAGCCATGTCGAAATCTGTCGACACCGTTTCCGGATTGCAATTGACCATGATGGCTTCATAACCACATTCCTTCAGCGCGAGCAGACCATGCACACAGCAATAATCGAATTCGATACCCTGCCCGATCCGGTTTGGTCCTGAACCAAGAACGATTATTTTCTTTTTCGAACTTACCTTACTCTCATTTGAGTTTAGCCCATCACTGTTCGTGACTCCCAACTCCAAGCCATTTCCGCTTTCGAACGTTGAATAGAAATAAGGCGTCTTCGCTTCGAATTCTGCGCTACACGTATCAACCATCTTAAAAACTCTTTTGATGCCCGCGGCCTTTCTTTTTTCATAAACCTGGTCATCCGTTGCGTCCTGCATGATCAGGGATATCTGCTGATCGCTAAACCCAAATTGCTTCGATTCACTTAAAAGAGAAAGCGGAAGCGTGTCCATTTTGTATTTGGAGATTTGCTTTTCGAGCGTTACAATTTTTTGAACCTCGTTAATGAACCAGCGATCTATACCGGTGGCTTTTGAGATCGTGCCAACCGAGACATTCGCCATTAACGCGTCCTTGATACGGAAGATCCGATCCCATTTCGGAGTCTTTATATACTCGATCAGTTCTTCAGCATGCATCTGGCTTTTGCCATAATATCCTAAACCAACCGCATTATTTTCGAGACTTTGACATGCTTTTTGCAACGCTTCAGTAAAACTTCTTCCAATCGCCATTACTTCACCCACACTTTTCATTTGCAGCCCAAGGGTATCGTTAGCGCCCTTGAACTTGTCGAAATTCCAGCGGGGCATTTTAACAATAACATAATCAAGTGCCGGTTCGAAATAGGCAGACGTTGTCTTGGTAATTTGATTTTTCAGTTCATCCAATGAATAGCCAATCGCAAGCTTTGCAGCAATTTTTGCGATAGGATAACCCGTAGCTTTTGATGCAAGTGCCGACGAACGGCTTACGCGGGGATTGATCTCCACTGCAATCAATTCCTCAGTTGCGGGATTTAATGCGAATTGAACATTGCAGCCACCTGCAAAATTGCCCAGGCTACGCATCATCAAAATTCCTTTGTTACGCATCTCCTGAAAAGCCGTATCACTCAGCGTCATTGCCGGCGCAACTGTGATTGAATCTCCGGTATGAACACCCATTGGATCGACATTCTCAACCGTACATATAATGACAACATTATCCTTCTTGTCTCTTAGAAGTTCAAGTTCATACTCCTTCCACCCGAGAACAGCTTTTTCTACGAGTACTTCGTGCATGGGTGAAGCCTTCAAACCTCTGTCCAGTGCTGCTTCCAGATCTTCCTTCCCATGTACAAATCCACCACCAGTCCCGCCAAGAGTAAATGAAGGACGGATAACCAATGGAAATCCGATCTCCTGGGCAAATTCTTTTCCTTCTAACAGCGAATTGGCAACCCTTGACGGTGCCACTGCCATTCCGATTTTTACCATCAACTGTCTGAACTTTTCCCGGTCTTCCGCCGTATCTATGGCGTCAATATCGACACCAATCAATTTCAGATTATACTGCTCCCAGATGCCCAGTTCAGCCGCTTCTTTGGTGAGGTTCAATGCTGTTTGCCCTCCCATCGTTGGAAGCACGGCATCGATCTGGTTTTCCTGGAGAATCTGTTCGATACTTTCGACTGTAAGAGGAAGAAGATAAACTTTGTCGGCCATCATCGGGTCGGTCATAATGGTAGCCGGATTACTATTGATAAGAATTACTTTGATTCCTTCCTCGCGTAGGCTGCGAGCGGCTTGTGAGCCCGAATAATCAAATTCACAGGCTTGTCCGATAATAATGGGGCCGGATCCAATAATGAGAACTGATTTAATAGAAGCGTCTTTAGGCATTTTTGTTTCTTCGTTTTTTAAAAACAAATTGCGCAAAAGTAAGGTAGCAGCGGGAATTTTTGGAGATTATTTTTTAGCAGAAACAGATGTGGATGTGAGATGTAAGGTATATCATGTGAGCAGTCGGATATCCGATGTAAAAGCGTAAGTAGAAGTCGAAGGGAACAAAGTAGGAGAGTACCGGGGGTGAAAAGCTAAAATTTGAATAAGAAATCAACCGGAACAGTTAAAAGTTAAGTATGGGCGCCAGTTCCAGCATTCTCTTCCCTAAAGATGCTGCTCGTACATCGTGCCTCTCACATCATATATCTCACTCGAAACCAAACCGTCGTAAAATAAAAAAACCTCCACCACCGGCGAAGGTTAAGAATTGCTGGCTGAAGACTGTTGGTCAGTTTCTGTGAAAGGCGGCCATTTCGATATCATCTAATGGTACACCACCGTCACGTAATAATTTTTTATGTTCGGCTATCTGGCGTTTTTCTTCGTATCTGTTCTTTATACGAAAAACCCATTTCTGTTTTGCTTCCGATCCTTTGAATATTCCAACGATCGTTCCGATCACGATCGCCAGTAATATCACGAATCTGTTGTTCACCTGTTTCATAAAATTAAGGTCATATGTTAGTAAGACATTTTTTTGTAATCAAACGCTGTATCACAATTAGAAAAAATCGTACCATAAAAATTTAGCTTTTGGCTTTCGTCGATTCATTCCTTTTTTTGGACAAACTATTCCAATATTGGACGAAGTATTTGTCAAAAAGATTAACACTCGTTCGAAGAGATCGACGATTTCTATTCTTTATAACACTTCTCATATGGATGTAACCGTATACTTTTGCGAAAATATTTTTGAAAACATTCTAAAGGAATTCTTCATGCGAGTGGTTCTTTCGTCAATTGCCCTGGTTTTGCACTTTTCGTTAAACGCGCAGCCTCCGGCGAAGCCGGATTATCCCAAGGGATATTTTCGCAATCCTTTAACCGTAGCCATGGATTTAAGTGGAAATTTCGGTGAGCTGCGTCCCAATCACTATCATATGGGCATCGATCTAAAAACACTTAAGCGTGAAAATCTCCAGGTACATGCAGCTGCCGAGGGATACATTGCAAAGGTGAAAATTGAGCCGGGCGGCTTTGGAAGGGCCATTTATATCAATCATCCGAACGGCTATACAACACTGTATGCCCACCTGAACAATTTTGCGCCGGCACTCGAAGCGTATATCAAAAGAGAACAGTACCGTCTTGAAGAGTGGCCGATATTTATCGATATCCCTCCCGATCTTTTTCCGGTAAAAAAAGGCGAGTTTATAGCCTTTAGTGGAAACACCGGCGGCTCCCAGGCGCCGCATCTGCATTTTGAAATCCGGCGCACGGCAGATGACGTTAATCTTAACCCTTTACTTTTCGAATTACCTCTACAGGACAATACATCACCGCGAATTATCAGACTTGCGATTTTCGATCGTACTAAAAGCACTTACGAACAATCTGCCAGGTTCATTCCTGTGAAGGCAGCGGGTGTTGCCAGGTATATTGCCACATTACCGGTGATAACAGTGAGTACACCAGCAATAAGTTTGGGCATCACAGCCTATGATACCCATACCGGTTCTTCGAATCTCAACGGAATTTTTGAATCCACACTGCTGATGGACCAGGAGCCTATTATCTCTTTTAGGATGGATGGGATCAGTTATAATGATACGAGATACATGAATGCTCATATCGATTACAAGACGAAAACCTTAGGCGGCTCTTATATTCAACATTTGTCCGACCTGCCCGGTTATATCAACTCCATTTATACGCGCATTAAGGGAGACGGAGTTTTGGATATCAGTGATGGTGAAATTCATGCTATTACAATAGAGGTGAAAGATGCTTATGGGAATACGTCGGTAGCGTCAGGAAAGGTTCAATATCGACAACCGTCGACCGCCCACGGACGACAGTC
>DAINQQ010000202.1:8441-10271 GCA_036742645.1 Flavitalea sp. | reverse complement strand
TTCCAACAGATGCTTTTCTTTTAAAATCAATAAGTTATGATGGAATACCGGTAACATGTACCGTGTTCGATAGACCCCATTTTGATAGTTGAGCGTACTATCGAACACGATGCGTATCAAGTCTTGTTTTTGAATAGTTGTACCCGAATTATAGACATGGTTAAATCAGAAAGCTTCTGCAACTCTTTTTGTAAAAGCGTGTAAAGATGACGTTGATCCTGCTTTCCTTCAGAGTTGAACTCGTTTTTGTTCAATAAAAAAGTATTAGATCGTTTTTGTTGTACGGCTATTCCAATAATTAGCTATTCACTACGAGCTGCTGAATAACATTGAGTTCACCTGCAGGATATGTTTTTCTTACATCCTGCCCTGAGTACAATGTTAACTTATCTAATAAAAGATTAAACATTTGCCAGCGGGTACCGGAAGCGGTTGATGATGCATTTAGATCTCTTATGGTTTTTAAAACAGCCTCCCAACCGACTTGATTTTTTATCCTGATAAGAGTATACATCAGTCCGTCATAGCCTTGAGGGATTCCCTTTGCAATTTTATTAGCATAGCTTTCTATAGCATCTGTTTTATAATAATTCTCCAGTTCACTTCCATGATAAAGTCCACCTTCAACTATTGTTGCATTTAGTTTTTCTACCACATAATACATTCTGAAATTGGCAAACATTTCTTCATTGAAAATCCAGTTCTTGTTTGAATTGTCGAGCATAAAATCATGGCCCAGTTCATGCATAATTCCAAAAGACCATGTTCCGGTAGAGGCTATTGACTGAAGTTCGGATTTGATATAGGGCTTGTACCATAAGATGGGATTACCGGCCACCGCCCAGCCACCAGGGTAGTCGCTTACTGAAAATATAGTTATTCTGTCTCCATTGTAAGGATATGCACCCATAAGCTCATAATATTTCTCATAGGCTTTGTCAAGGTTAGCTATCCAGGAGGTGATGGTTTGCGCACTCACGGCCGATGCGTCTTCTTCATCAAGCACTAAACTAACATGCTGTCCCACTTCTACAAACTTGCTCAATTCTTCAATTGACACATCATCAAAATATGCTTTGCCGGTAGAAACTGCGGCCCAATACCCAAGACGGCAGCCAATGATAATTGCACCGGAACTTGGCGGCAAATCTACCGTTATCAGTTGCCAGTCGGTTGTGCCGGTAACAGATTTGCTTTTAACCCAGGTTCCAAACAAGCATATGTTTGCACCTGCTCCTCCAATAACATTTTCGGTTTTAACCCAGGCGCTAAGCCGGTAAAGTTTAGCAGGATTTAAAATTATTTGTTGTATCACCGCAATATCATTAGGTATGCCACCGCCTGCCTCCAGGCTTATGCCTCCTGTATTGTTCCTTCCTGTTTTTTTGCCCCAGCTAAAAATTCCTGAATTAATCTTCCAGCCTTGTTTCATCCACTCATCTCTTTTTCTAAGTGTATCAAAATCGGTACGCTTTTCAAAATCACCATTAGAGATCAGAATCGTTTTTTTATTCTTGCTGCTTTGGGTTGCAAGCTCATCTTTGGTTTGTTTTGACAAAGCGATATTTCCCGGTTCATCCATGCTTTTACGGCATGCACTAATCATTATAACGGCAAATAGCAGGCTCAATAAATAATTCTTTTTCATGATTGTAGATTGAATGATGATCAAATACTTCCAAGCCCTATGGTGCCCTTGAAATGAAGTTAAACGCAAGATGGGAGATCCTTCATGAGCACTATCACCGGTACTGGTGATTTTAGTTAGCAATAGCACATTAGAGAATATAACACGAAGACCGATAGCAATTGATTAGTGTACTATGCGAA
>DAINQQ010000202.1:0-8341 GCA_036742645.1 Flavitalea sp. | reverse complement strand
GTGCAATTGTCAGCAAACGGATATTGATCACGCAAAAGAAAACTACGGCGCCTTTGCTGTAACTTAAACTGCTTATTGCGGCATAACTCTTTTAAGATTGAATATGCACTTCGAAGCGATGTTCCAATCCGTCATCAGTTAGTGGTATTATATTGCCTTTCCCTTCGCTGGATTCTCCTTTCCACCATGATTCTGTAGTAGTTCGTAATTGAAAAACAGTGAAATGGTATAGTGACTTTCCATACTTGTATTGTATTTCAATAGATGACCATTCATAAGGAAAACATGGATTGAACGACAACTGGTCTTTTTTCAATTCAATTCCAACCAAAGAGGCAATGATAAACTGATACATCCACCCTGCGGAACCGGTGTACCACGTCCATCCGCCTCTTCCTTTGTGTGATTGGTTTGCATAAATATCAGCAACCATCACATAGGGCTCTACTTTGTACACCTGTACCGCATCCGCATCTAAAGCATGTTGTATAGGCTGTATCATGCTAAACAGCTCCCAAACTTTTTCACGATCCTTTTGTGCTGCAAAAGCCATAAGAGCCCAGATGGCAGCATGCGAGTATTGTCCACCATTTTCTCTTACTCCAGGCACGTACCCCCGTATATAACCGGGATTAGGACCATGGGCATCAAACGGCGGTTCCAGCAATTGAATTATTTTCAAATCTCTTTTGACCAGGTATTTGTCGAGAGAATTCATTGCCATTTTTTTTCTTTCATCACTTCCTGCACCCGACAAAACAGACCAACTCTGTGCAATAGCATCAATACGGCATTCGAGGTTTTCTTTTGAACCTAAAGGAGTGCCATCATCAAAATAAGCCCTGCGATACCACTCACCATCCCAGCCCGATTTCTCGATGTTGGATTGAAGTGTTGCTGCTTCCTTCCTGCAGGCCTCTGCAAACAAAATATCTCCATTGTTCGATGCAATAGCGGTAAATTTTATAAGAACGTCGTAGAAGAAAAATGCAAGCCATACACTTTCTCCCTTGCCTTTGTTACCTACACGGTCCATGCCATCGTTCCAGTCTCCGGCACCGATCAAGGGTAAGCCATGCTCACCAAAACGATGGCTGTATTTTATGGCACGAACACAGTGTTCATACAAAGTGCCGGTTGCATGTAGCGTTACAGGCAGATCATAAAGCGAATCTTCGCCTTCATATAGTGTGCGGCTTTCAAGAAAGCCAACCTGCGTTTGTAAAATATCGGAATCACCGGTAACAGTGATATACCTGGACACAACAAATGGCAGCCAAAGCAAATCATCAGAACACCGTGTACGAACGCCTCTGCCTTCAGGTGGATGCCACCAATGTTGCACATCGCCTTCGGTAAATTGCCTTGAGGCGCTTAATAATATTTGTTCTCTTGCCATAGCAGGTTGGGTGTGTAATAAGGCCAGAACATCCTGCAACTGGTCCCTGAATCCGAAAGCGCCACCAGATTGGTAAAATCCGCTGCGGGCAAACATTCTGCACGCAATGGTTTGATAAATAAGCCAACCGTTAGCCAATACATTCAATGATGTATCGGGAGTAGTTATCTGTACAGCACTTACAATATTCTGCCAATAGTCTTTTACATCTTGTAAAGATTGGATGACCGCATCTCTCTGGATAAATTTTTGCAGCAGGGTAGTTGCTTCCTGTATATTCTTTTCATTCCCGATCTGGAATATGATTTCTTTTTCAGCGCCTTTCAACAAATCAAAATTTACAAGCAGTGCGGCACAGGGGTCCATAGCTGCACCGGTTCTACCGGAAAGTCTTTTCCTGTACAAAGCCTGAGGATCATCAAGTTTCCGGTTTCTTCCAATAAATTCTGAACGGTCTGCAGTGTAACTAAAATTATAACCCCCTTCCACTTTAAAATAACTGACACGTTCCGAAAACGCTGCATTATACCGGTTACGTAGCAGGAGCGCACCGGAGTTCTTATCCTGCTCGGAGATTACATGCGCATTGGTTTTTGATCGTACATCGCCAAGGACGATTTCAAGAAACCCCATTGCCGATAGCTTACGTTCCCGGCCTGATTCGTTTTTTAATTTCAGGACAATAAATTTTACAGGAAGATCTTTATCCGCAAACACTGACATCTCTGAATGAATGCCGTTCTCTATGTGTTCAAAAATGCTATAGCCAAAACCGTGCGTTATAATGTAGGGCGTGTCTCCCTTCTTCGGGAAAGGTGAAGGGCACCAGAAATTTCCAGTTTCTTCATCACGCAAATAAAACGCTTCACCGCTAACATCACTAACGGGATCGTTGCTCCACGGTGTGATGCGGTATTCATGCGCATTAATGGCCCATGTGTAAGCAGATCCATTTTCAGATATTATACTTCCGAACAATGGGTTTGCAATTACGTTAACCCATGGAGCAGGAGTGGTTTTATTTTTATCTGTGATGATTTTATATTCTTTTCCATTTTGAGTAAAGCCACCCGTTCCATTAAAGAATAAAAGATTGTTGGGCAATTTAATGTCACGTTGCTGAACTTGCGACGAAATGATTTTTGTTTCCAACAAGGCCGTTAATGGCTTTTCGGCAATTTGCGTGGTAACCTGCTCCAGCAAACTGCCCTTGGTATCTGATATGATGATGCGGGCAACACTTTCAAAAAGTACCCTGTCTTCAGACGACAATTGGTCTGCAGATTTTACATAAATATTTCCAAGTTTTTGTTGCCCGGTTATATTAGCCTGTGTCGTAATCAACCCAAGAATTTGTTCCTGCAAAAATTGCCGGTATGAGCCATGATCTTCGTTCCAGATAACAAGATCTACGAAGAGCCCTTTTAACCGCCAGTAGGCATGTGCCTGCACCATTTGCTTAACCAGCTCCACACTTTCCTGCTCATAAACATGAAGCAATACAATTGGCAGGTCACCGGAAACTGAGTGGCTCCACAGTGCGGACTGCCCGCGATAATTGTTCTGGATCACCGCGGGATCTGCACGTAAATTTGAATCCGAATAAATAATAGAAGCTGCCAACCGATTGAACAATTGTGCATCCGATTCTGTTGCATTGATCTGTCGCAGTAGTACCTGGCTATGAGTCCAGGATAGTTCGAAAGCACGATTTTTTAAAAACCGGTCCTGGTATCTCAACATCAAATTTTCACAGGCTTCTTTATTGTCTGCGATGCCATAAACAAGATCAACAATTGCGGTTTCTTTGGGTTTAATAAGAATACGATAACGGATAGACATGACCGGATCAAGTACTGAACCTTCTTTGCCAGACAGAACCCTATCCTCCATTGCCCGTGGATGTTGTAGGGTTCTTCCTCTTCCAATAAACTGCATTCGATCTGTTTCGTAAGATACTTCTTCCACCTCGCTGCCATTAACGTGCATCAAATGAAACATCCATGGTGGCATCTCTTCTTCGGAACGCGGCCTCCGTGTACAGTAGATGGTGTTGTGTTCCCGAATGATTTGCGTTTGGACAAACAGGTTGCTAAATGCAGGATGTGCTTCATCCGATGCTTGTGTAGCCATCACTACTTCTGCATAGCTGGTAATTTCGAGCACTTTGGCAATTTGTGTTTTGTTGGTAATTCTTATTCGTCTTAATTCCGTATCAACTTCCGGAGAAATAACAATCTCTGTTTTCGTATCTATGCCAAAATCACTCCTGCGAAATTCAACATGTCCTTCTGAAAAAACGGCTTCATAATTTTTTGCAGCTTGTAAAGTTGGCTGGTGTGTATTGGACCAGAACTTTCCACTGTTCACATCTTTGATATAACAGAATATTCCAAAATCGTCTTTGGTTCCGTCTTCACGCCAACGTGTAACAGCCATGTTTTTCCATCGGCTGTAACCACCGCCGGAGTTGCTCACCATTACCTGGTAATGACCATTGCTTAGAAGTTGTATCTCCGGCAATCTCGTATTGGGTGAATTGATGCTTCTTACCTGCACATCTGTTGCATCCATCCCGGTTTCAATGATATCGGAAGTGTGTGCGTAGAAAATTGTCGTCCTTGGTATACGTTCCTGTAAAAGTAAAAGAGCGGCATTAAAACGAAGTTCTGATTCAAACCTTCGCTGCATCGGTTTATTGAGTAATACATATGCCAATGAAAGGAAGCCCATGCCCTGGTGATGCACCATATAGGAACGTATAATGCTATTGGTGTTTCCCCTGGGAACACGGCTTGGCGTATAATCAATCGCTTCATAAAAACCGTATTCGCCGGTGAAGCCTTCTTTCGCTAAAACTTGCAAATTGTTACATGCTTTTAGCGGCGATACCATTAGTGCAAGCATCGTGGCATAAGGAGCAATAACCAGGTCTTCTTCAAGTCCCCGTTTCAATCCCAGTCCCGGAACGCCAAATGCACGGTACTGATAATTCAGATTCGCATCAACTGCATTATATCCTGATTCTGAAATACCCCATGGCACTTCGTGTTGTGCCCCGTATTCTATCTGGCGTTTTACAGTAGCGATGTTGGTTTGATATAACAGCGTGTTTTCGTAAGACGGCATTATCAATTGCGGCATAAGATATTCAAACATAGAGCCACTCCAGGAGAGCAATATGGGGTCGCGCCCCGAATTTGTCAACAGTCTTCCCAGGGCAAACCAACTTTCCTGGGGTAGTTTTCCCTGCGCTATGGCAACAAAAATTCCCAACCTTGCTTCGGAAGCTAATAAATCATAATAGCCATTATCTTTTCTTTGTTCTTCTACGTTATAGCCGATTCTTAAAAGGTTGGTTGATTTCTGATAGAGAAAATCATATTCAACATCACTTAGTTCTTCACATTGATGAGCCAATTGATCCACTAAATGGATGTTTTTGTTGGCGATTGTAATTGCTTTCGAAATGCATTCCCGTATTTTGGTTAACCATTCAATTATTGCAGCATCCTGTTCGGTTTGCAAATACAAATCAATTGATTTCAAAAAGGATTCTGAACGATCCCGGATATCATTTAGAGTGGGAATTTCATCCAATGCGTAAAGCTCTGAAAGGTTTTTGGGAACAGGTAATAACTCAACCCATGGTACAGCCTGAAATAGGTCATCCCGAAAACTTTTTACCTGCTGCAATAACTTCAACGTCCATTTTTTCAACTCGATTTCAATGTTAGCTGGAAACAGCGATAATTCGTTAATTAAAAAAAGCAGTTGATTCAAATATTTTTTGGTGTTACTTAAAGAATTAGGTTTTTCATCTATTGCCGTATTCAAAACAGCGAGTATTTTTTCTGTCTGTTTTATATCATGCTTCTGAAAAATATCCTGTATGATTTTTACTGTGGTAACAAGCCCTTCATAATTTCTATCGGCAAAAATGGGTTGATGAATTTGTGATAATAAACCTTGTCTCAATGTTAGAAGTTGCCCAACAAGGTTGCCGCTATCTACAGTAGACACATATTTCGGATGAAGCGGTAGTAGTGTGAGGGTATCGTACCAATTATAAAAATGTCCGCTGTACCGCTCCAGTTTCAGCATCGTTAGAATGCTGCTGCTACATCTTTCCAACATTTCTCTTCCACCTATATATCCAAAATCATGTGCAGCAAGGTTCGCCAGCAATGAGAGACCCATATTGGTAGGAGAGGTGCGATGTGCAACAACGGCTGTCGGCTCCTCCTGGAAGTTATCAGGCGGCAACCAATTTGATTCCCCGTTGACAAATTGTTCAAAGAAGGACCAGGTCCTTCGGGCCGATTTATGAAGAAATAGATTTTGAGCTTCCGAAAGCTGTGGTTTTTTTTCTGTTTCTTTTTCACTTAAACGCCATGCAATGGCCGGCGCGAACAGCCACAATAAAAGTATCGGCGTAGCAACATACAGCGCTGCAGCATCTGAGTAGGCTAAAAGTGCAGTAGTGGTGATACCCAACCACGGTGTAATCCACATAGCGGCGTAAGAGGATCGTAGATTATTACCACTACGCGATGCAGCCGAAGGTGTCCATTGCAATAATTTTTTGTGCGAAAAAATCATCCGCCAGTTCGTGCGCACAATAGCATCCATATTCTTATAAGCTTCATACGGCAAAACTGCTAATCCGAATGCGAAACGGATTAAAAAATTCCGTACGGAAATTCCCACTTCAATAAAATGTGAGGTAACATCGATTTCCTCTGGTTTGTTAATCAATTGCCAGCCTGCTGCAGCCATTAATGGAAGCAAAATGATAATGGTAACTACCGCAGTCCAGAACCACGTAAATGGAAGTACAAACCATCCCAATAATAGGAGTAAGGTTAAGGCAAGTGGTGTTACACTTCGCCTGAGGTTATCAAATATTTTCCATCTGGATATTGCAGACAGCCTGTTCTTAACCAGATGTCCTTTACTATCCGGAATAAAAGGAAGCATCCATGCACCAATTTGCCAATCCCCCCTGATCCATCGATGATGCCGCTTTACGTCGGTTTGGTATTGCGACGGGCTTTCTTCGTACAAATGCACATCACTTAACAGACCGGAGCGAACATAACATCCTTCCAGCAGATCATGGCTTAATATGCGGTTCTCAGGGAGACGGTCTTCCAACGCCTGTTCAAATACATCAACATCATATATTCCTTTTCCAATGAAAGAGCCTTCTCCAAAAAGATCCTGGTACACATCTGAAGAAACTTTTGTGTACGGATCAATGCCTGATAAGCTGCCTTGCATTCTCAAATACAGTGAGGAGGATGTTTTTGGAATGCTTGCTTCTACACGGGGCTGTAAAATTCCATACCCGGTCACCACTCTTTTTTTATATGTGTCGTAAATAGGATGATTCAATGGGTGCGCCATTGTAGCTATAAACTTCCACACAGATTCTCTGGCCAGTTGTGTGTCCGAATCAAGAGTGATTACATATTTTATATTAGTCAGGATTCCCTGGTCACCAACAACTAATGAAAAATCATTTTGGCCACGTCCTCTTAAAAAAGCATTTAGTGCAGATAACTTACCACGCTTGCGTTCATAACCCATCCATTTTTTTTCACTTTGATTCCATTTCCTCGGACGATGGAAGAGATAAAAAGTGCCAGACTGAGAGGTTGGATACTTTTCGTTTAATTCCTCTATTTTTTTCTTCACTAATTCTACCAGGCCTGCATCCTGAAGCGTCGTTTCTGAGTCGGCATCCAGAAAGTCTGTCAACAAACCAAAATGCAAGTTCTCTTCCCTGTTAGCAAGATATCGCATCTCTAATCCCTCAATCAATTCTTCAATATAAGATTCGCTTGAGAGCATAGTTGGAATAATAACCATGCTACGGCCTTCGGCAGGAATTCCATGAGAGTAGTCCATCCGGGGAAGGAGTTGTGGCTGTACCAAAATGGTAGAAAGCCAATTGACCAGTGAAACGGACAATTGGAGACATCCTAAAAAAGAAAGAATTCCAGCAACGGTTAAAATTCCAGAGTTGTAATGAACATGATCGAATGCGACATAAAATAATCCTGCGGCAAATATGACAGCCAGGAAAAAAATAGAAAAAATGTAAACGGTCGCTGGTATTTTACCTGCAAGCCGGTTGAATTTCAAACGCACTGTATAACGCATGCAACAGGCGTGTTCCAATTCTTCCAATCCATTGTCAACTAAATAATAGCCAACATGTTCTTTTCGTTTAGAACGGGCATCATCGTTTTTATTTTGGTGTGCTAATTCAAGTGCTTTTTGTGCTACTTCAGTTTCAGATAGGTCACATGATTTCGAAATCCTTTCCACTACGTGGCGATAACGATCTCTTGTAGCAAAATCCATTAACGGATAGGTGCCTGTTTTGTCTTGTTGCAGCACGTGCTCCACACTGCTAAGCGTTTCAACAAACTCACGCCAGTCCGTAGATACAAGAAAGCGTAATGTGCCAATGCTGTTACGGACCGACACCTGGTCGGTTGCCTGCCTTTGATTTTCCTGAGATACAAGATCATTGCTGCTACTTCCTAACGCAGATAATTGTTGCTCCATCCAGTTAATCGGTAAAGCAAGTGCTGGTCCATTACCTTGCAGTTTGCGGGTAAAACAGGATACGAAATGACTGTCCAATACTGGCTTTGAGCGAGCCATGTCGGCAATTACGAGAATCAGATCCTGCGGTTTGTCCTTTACAGTGGCGATCATTTTATCCGTCCAATGATCAGCCAGGTTATGATCGATTGCATCCAGCGCCACCTTACCTGCAATTCTGCGAAGATTTTCAATCACTGCCAGCCTTAACATAATGGGTATGGCCCATAATTCTCCAAGTGTAAGCTTTCTTTCCGACTGGTAGTTGGCAACAAAACTGGTTAAACTGTTTACGTCAACACGACCATCACTGTGTGCAATAAT
>DAINQQ010000201.1:0-10388 GCA_036742645.1 Flavitalea sp. | reverse complement strand
ATCAGGAGTATCGCGCCGCAGAGTTATGAGCTGTCCGCGTGTGCAGATTTCTTAAGTACAAAGGATCAAGCCGTCAATATCGCGGAGAATAACTGTAATGAGTATGATAACATGTCATTGTACTACGAAAGAAAAGGGACTGTAATTTTTGTACCAATGAATGCTCTCAGCTATACCAGCCAGGCAAAGGCCAGCTTTAAAAATATCGAGCAAAGGCTAATGGAAAAATCAACCGAACAATACATAGTATATGTCAATAAGCTTCTTCGCGCTTCCAGGGATGACATTGCTGCACGGCAGGCACTGATCCAACTAAAAGCTCCGATGCGGGATGTTTTTAAACCGCTGACCTGGCAAAACTCCGCTTTTGCCGGAACTCCCTTTGATAGGGATTATATTGAAGCTAAACGTCCCATCCCAAATTCAAAGAGCGATGGCTTTGATAAACCTGATTGCAGCAAAGTATTTAGCTCTTTAGACGATGCCATGAGGAACCCAACGGCTGTGTGCCGGCTTAATCTATCAGGATTGTATATGACGTCGATCCCCAAAGAAATTTATTCCCTTCGGAATTTGCAGGAACTGGATCTCACCCAAAATAAAATTCCGATAAACGACATCAGGGAGTTACAAAAACGGCTTCCAAATTGTAAGATATCCTATGATCTAATTGGCGGACAAATAGAAGAACGTGCAGGTACGTATTCCAAAATCGCGGATATTAATTTCAATCCTAAATATTATCCCGACGATGCAGGCGAAGCGATTCTTGCCCGGATCAGCAAAGTGCTACAGGCAGATAATAAGGCAAGAATTAAATTACGCGGAGCATATAAAACCGATGCTGAAAAAAGAATCATTGATGCATATATTCAAAACACTATCAATCTGATTGTACAAAAAGGAATTTCATCAATTAAACAAATCGAGACCGAAGCGTACAATACCAATCAGCAGCAACAACAAAACGCGCCGAACCGGCTACTGAAGTTACGTATAGAGGTACTTGGAATTAACTTTCCGGAAGGATTTAATAACGCAAGCAAATATTAGTGCCGCCCGGTAAAAGGATTACATTTCTACAATTAAAATAATGGCCTTTCGCCGACGACATCAGTTTTGGATTTGTTATCAGCCTATCTTCTATGTGCTTGTTATGTTTCTGTGTGCCTATGTGGGTGAAATCTTTTACTACCTAAGCACATAGATTTTGCCCACCAATGATTTTTTATGTTCGTCAAAACAGGATCTCATTCTTATAAATCTTGATGACGCCCTTAAAAAAGAATGACATCCTTTCCCATCCATGAATTTTCATGTTGTTGATAAGATGTCATCCGAAAATATGTAATGCAATATTTTTATAATTCCCTGATCCAGATATTCCGGTAGCTCACTGGATTACCATGGTCTTGTAGTCTTATTGACTCCTTTTCGCCGTGCTTTTCGTAATTGGCGATTCCTATGTACTGGGTGCTCCCCCAAATCGTAGCGTTGTTTTGTACCAATACACCGTTGTGTAACACAGTAATTGTCGCTTGTGACTTTACAAGTCCATTTTCGTAGAAACGCGGTGCAGTGAAAATTACATCATAGGTCTGCCATTCGCCGGGGGCTTTCGTAGCATTTACAAGAGGGGGAAGTTGTTTATAGATACTACCCGCCTGTCCATTTACATAAGTTTTACTTTCATACGAATCAAGCACCTGCAACTCATAATGTTCCATCAGGAATATTCCACTGTTACCGCGACCCTGCCCTTCCCCCTTAATTTCAGTAGGCGCACGCCATTCAATATGTAATTGACAGTCGCCGAATTTTTGCTTCGTCTTTATGTCACCACTTTTAGCCACTACGGTCAGTGCAGAATTTTTAACATTCCATTTCACAGGGCCTCCTGAAGCATCGACCCATTGTGACGCATCCTGTCCATTGAACAATATGATAGCATCAGATGGCGGATCTGCCTGTGTTTTACCTGCCGTTACTTTTTTAGGTTCCGGCGTCCAATATTCGGATAATTTAGGATCGCCTCCGGTTCTGTTTTGAGCAAACATCGAGAAAGCAAAGCAGGAAGCAATAATACTGAGGGCAAGTCTCTTCAACATAGCATAAAATTTTTTGGTAGTTGTAATAGCGAACAATTTAAGAAGAAAATGTATGCAGCAACAAAGATTCTACGTACTAATTGTCTAACGAACTTGTATAAAAACACAAAACCTTAGTCCATAAAAACCAAGGTTTACATCAAAGAAGAATGAGAGTAAAAATTCCGTATTTATTAATTCAGTTTGAAATTAGATAAGTCGGCATTCTTTACGTAAGGAAATACATTGTCGGCGTTTGTGAAACTTCTCAATTTTTTAATGATCTTGTAGCCTTTATGGTAATAAACTTCCGCATAAAAAGATTGCATTTGATATACCAGTACCTGATCCTCCTTTTCCAGCCTTTCTTCAATCAAAACACCATAATCCTTCAGGGTTTGCGCTTGTCTATCTTTATCCAATCTGTTGAATTCGTAAAGTTTCATAAAATTCATTTAGACTATATAGTACAAATGTTTGACCAAGAGCATAGACTAGGGAATTTTGAACGAAAAAAATTTTTCGTGTAGAAAATGTTCTACAATGCTGGGAATTATTTTTCAATTCGGAACGAGTCGAAGTGTTGTAAAGCACAAATATCCTGGAGAACGTCGGTAACAATCGCCTTCCGAGGACCGTGCCAGCACCATTCAACCAACGCATTTAATTTTTCAGTAGTTCCTGTAGCGAGGATGTACACACTTCCATCCGGTAGATTTTTCACGAGGCCGTTTATATTTAGCTCTATTGCCTTTTCTTTTGTGCTTTGCCTGTAAAACACCCCCTGTACCCTGCCCCTGACTATTATTGAGATCGTTTGAAGCATGACTCCCTTATTTGAAGACAGGGCCTATTCCTATCGAAGCGATATCCGCAACTGTTTTCTTCTCGAGAATTTTTAATGTAGCGTCCCGAACAAGTATCATTGTATCATGCAAACCACATCCTCCTTCGTCGCAATTTTCACAGTGCTCATAAAAGTATAAACTCACACATGGCAATAAGGCAATGGGACCATCTATCAGCCTTATGACCTTTGCCAAAGGAATTTGCCTGGGAGGAGTCTTAAAGTAATAGCCACCGCCTTTTCCTTTCTTGCTTTCGAGAATGCCCGCATTTTTTAACTGCAGCAGTATGTTCTCCAGGAATTTTAATGGAATCTTTTTACGACTGGCGATATCGGCAATCAATGTGGGTTGATTGTCCTTTTTGTCAGCCATATACATCAAAGCCTGAAAAGCGTACTGCGCTTTTTTTGAAAGCATGAAAAGAAAATTTGTAGTAAGTTAATTAATTCAAGATAATTTCAAATTGAATCCTGGGGTGAATCCCGTCTGACGTCCACGTCTGACGGTCGCATTGCGGCGCAGTAAATTTTTCAAGGAATTCAAATCCCGAGGACATCACTCATAGAAAAAAACCCTTTCTTATTGTGAATAAACTCGGCCGCCAATAATGCTCCCGTGGCGAAGCCCTTTCGGTTATGTGCCGTGTGGATGATCTCGATATCATCAATTGCCGACGAATATTGAACACGGTGAGTCCCCGCTGCGGGATCAATACGTTCACTTAATATAACAAGATCGTCCGGACTATTACTCTGGTTGTTGATCCACTTTTTTTTCTGAGTTAACTTTTCCAGGATCTGTTCCGCTAAGGTGATTGCAGTCCCACTAGGAGCATCTTTTTTCTGCGTGTGATGTATCTCTGTAACAGCTACATCATACTCCTTATGAGGGGCGATGAGTGAAGCGAGGGTTTTGTTGAGTGCGAAAAAGATGTTGACCCCAACGCTATAATTACTGGCGTACAGTAAAGCGCCATTCTTGTTTTTACAATAAGCTTTTGCCTCTTCCAATTGATGTAACCAACCCGTAGATCCGCAAACAACCGGTACTTCGGCATCCATGCAACGCTTTACATTTTCAAAAGCACTGTCAGGACCGGTAAATTCTATCGCCACATCGGCCTTCTGAATGTTTTCAATGGTATTGTCTTCAAGGTTATCGATATTGACTTTCAACACGATTTTGTGGCCATGTTGAAGTGCTACTTCTTCAATCGCCATCCCCATTTTTCCATATCCGAGCAAAGCAATTTTCATTTTTGTAATTGAGTTTTGCCACCAATTCCTCGAATTATCACGAATAACGTTCGTGCCAATTCGTGAGAAAATTTCTTTAGCAATCATCGCATCAGGCCTCTTCTGTACGAAGCGTTTTTTCCAATCGTTAGTATCAGGCTGACTCCTGCCGTGCTTGTACCAGAAAGAATTGTCGGCTTAATTTTCAGACTAAGATCCTCACTCACATCAAATCCTTTTAAGTGTGCATCGACTGTCGCATCAACTATATTCAATCCCCATGCAAGTAATACAAATAAAATTGAGTAATCCATATCACGGCGGAATTCGTTCCTGTAATTGAGCAATGATCCCAATGACTCCTGCCCGGGAAAAAATACATGCAGCTTAGGATCAACCCTGTTCTGCCAATTTACTGTATCAGCGGTAGAGATCATTTTCGCAGCATCCCTCGTTTTTATATACCAGTCCCTGTTGTAAATAAAAGCGTACACTGGAATTCCAACTGCGGCATAAACTAAAGGAAGCTTCCAATATTTTTTATTATACACCTGGCCCCATCCTGGAATGATGGCGGACCTGATTGTGGCCTGCCGTGGAATAAATTTTTTCTTGGCAAGCGTATCGATCTTCATCACCTTCTTCCCTACAGTGTCAACGATAACGGATGAATTTTTTTTTGTACCAACGGAATCTTTTCGCTGAGAGAAAGCAATCGCCTGCACAAGTAGAGCCAGTAAAAAGAGCAGAAAAGATTTCATCATGCGAACACTTAATTAGCCGATACACCTAGTTGTTCAAGAATCTTATTCAGATCCTGAACAGAAAAGTATTCAATCGATATGGAGCCATGCCCCTTTTTATTATGATTGATTCTGACTTTGGTGCTTAAATGGCTTGCTAAATTATCTTCAATTTTCTTAAGTGTTGGTGCTAAGTCGCTTTTTACCGAAGGATTAACAGCCGGGGCCGATTTGTATAGTTTACGTACAAGATCCTCGGTTTGCCGAACAGAAAGATTTCTTGTTTTGATCTCATTAAAAATATATAACTGCTTATCAACAGTGTCTACATTAACCAACGCTCGCGCATGCCCCATGCTTAGTTCTCCCTTTCGAACCGCCACCTGGATATCTGGAGGTAAACGCAATAAGCGAATGTAATTCGCTACTGTACTTCTCTCCTTTCCCATACGTTCCGCTACCTGTTCCTGGGTATGGTTCAGTTCCTCCATCATTCGTTTATAACTAAGCGCAATCTCCATAGCATTTAAATCCTCACGCTGCAGGTTTTCCAGTAAGGCCAGTTCAAGTAATTGCTGATCATTAGCCTGGCGAACATATGCAGGAATATCTTTTAACCCGGCAATCTTCGCTGCTTTCCAGCGACGCTCACCTGATATCAACCTGAACTTTCCGTTGGGTAATTTAGAAACTGTGACCGGCTGTACAAGGTCATGCAGCCTGATGGATGCCGCAAGTTCATTTAATGCCTGCTCATCAAAATCACGCCGCGGCTGCTTGGGATTCGCTTCCACCTCATCAACGGGTACACGTTGCATCGTTGTTACCGCTTCCACCACGTTGCTCTTCAATGTGCCTGAAGTGGTTTTCAGGTCGGCATCAATCGTTTGTAACAAAGACCGAATTCCTTTTCCTAACGCATCTTTATTTTGTTTCGGCGTGGTCATTTATAAGTTTGTGGGTTGTAGTTTCGAGGTTTGAGGTTTGTGGTTATGCTTAGCCAGGAAAGTTCATTTTAGCTGCGGCATCACTCAAAAACTCTTTCTTCCTGTGTGATTTTTGTTTTATTATTTTTTTGAAGGATCTCCTTGGCCAGGTTAAGATAATTCATCGAGCCCTTGCTTTGTGCATCGTATAGTATAACCGGTTTACCAACGCTCGGCGCCTCGCTGATGCGGGTGTTTCGATGAATGATTGTGTTAAAAACCATTTCATCAAAATGCTTCCGAACCTCGCTGACCACCTGGTTACAAAGTCTTAAACGTCCGTCGTACATCGTCATTAAAATTCCTTCAATAACCAATTGGGGATTCAACCGGCTCTGAACAATTTTTATTGTATTCAACAATTTGCCAAGGCCTTCCAATGCAAAAAATTCCGTTTGTACGGGCACGATGACGGAGTCGGCTGCCGTTAAGGCATTCACCGTGATCAAACCCAGCGAGGGAGAACAATCGATGATTACAAATTCATAATCATCCCTGATCGGCTCAAGAATTCCTTTTAATACACTTTCCCGGTTTGGATAATTGATCATCTCTATTTCTGCTCCGACGAGATCGATATGTGAGGGAATAAGATCGAGGTTTGAGATGTCCGACTTCAGCACCACATCCCGGGCCAGTGTAGCGTTTACCATACAATCATACAAGCTTTGCTGTACGTTATGCAGGTCGAACCCTACGCCTGTTGTACTGTTTGCCTGTGGGTCCGCATCAACTAACAGGGTCTTGAACTCTAGCACAGCGAGGCTAGCCGCCAGGTTGATAGCAGAGGTTGTTTTACCTACTCCGCCTTTTTGATTTGCAACACCAATTACTCGGGCCATTCTTTTTTGCTTGTTTTATTACAGGAATCCTGGTACGAGTCGGAGTTATGAGTCGGGAGTCGGGAGCTAACAGCGCGTTCCGTTGTGATGACTCCTGACTCCCGACTCCAGACTCCCCACTCATATGAGGTCTTTGGTTTCTCCGATCTTCAATAAATGTAATTCGGCTCCCACGGTTTCAAATGCTTTTTTAGCCTTTGCGTGATCAATTTTAATGGGGCTAAAAGTATCGTAATGAGCTCCAATAATTGTTTTACAATCGATCATCCGGCTGCATTCGGCCGCATCTTCAGCGTCCATGGTAAAGTTGTCTCCAATACATAAAACAGCAAAATTTAGTTTTGCCCATCGTGGTATTAACTGCATATCAAGTGTAAGAGCTGTGTCTCCGCTATAATAGAAGCTCCCTTCCTGGCTGGTAATCAGAAAACCAAGGGGGTTGCCGCCATATGAACCATCTGGAAAGCTCGAAGAATGGTGTGCAACGAGGCATTTGAGGGTGAATTCTGGAAACTTCCGTTTTCCGCCCGTATTCAACGGATGATTGTTGTTAACTCCCTGCTTTTGCAACCATTCGACAACTTCATAACTGCTGCAAACCATGGCACCTGTTCTTTTCGCAATGCGAACACAATCTGCAATGTGATCACCATGCGCATGTGAAACCAATATATAGTCAGCCGGAATTTTGTCGACATCTATAGTTTTGTTGGCAAGCTCATTAGGAGTGATAAACGGGTCAAACAATACTTGTTTAGTCCCAATCCTGACCGAAAAGCAAGAATGTCCATAATATGTGAATTCCATAAATTAAATTGAAAGGTTACCGCTAAATGTACACTACATCAATAATTGGCTTTTGTACAAGTTGGCAAAAATAAGCTATAGCCTTAAAATATTTGAACCGAACAAACGTCTTCCTGTTAATAAACTGCCATACCATGTTATTTTGCAATAATAAATGTTCTTACTGCGTCATTCCTTAAATTATCGCACAACGATTGAGAAAAGCACACACGCTCCCAATTTTTTAACAGACAAAAGCGGATATTGTTTCATTTAAATAATCATCAATGCGCAACTCGGGTTTTTTGTGGGTCATCGTAGGCATCATGCTAATTCTTGATATCTATATTTTCCAGGTCGTAAAGTGGATTGTGCCTTTCGGTTGGCCACGTCTTAGACTGGCAATTTTTGTTCTGTATTGGATACTGTCTATGGCCGTCATATTAATTCTGATTGCCATACCCTACATAAACTACGAATCGTGGCCAAAACCCATTAGAACGTATGTGTTCGCAATTATCGTTGGATTATTTTTTTCAAAACTGATTGCCTCGATGTTCTTCGCGATGGATGATATACGACGGGGCGCTACCTGGATTATTGGGAAGTTATTTAGCAATCCATCTGTACCCGTATCCGAGACTACTGAAGGCATTACCCGCTCCGCATTTTTAAGCTGGTTGGGAATGGCGGTGGGTGGAGGTCTTTTTGGGACCTTGGTATATGGATTTAGTAATAAATACAGGTACCAGGTGAAGCGGATACCTCTATCCTTTGAGAATCTCCCCTCATCATTTCGGGGTATGAAGATCGTTCACATCTCAGATATTCACTCAGGAAGTTTTATGGATAGAAAGGCAGTTATGAAAGGAGTGGAAAAGATTCTTAAGCAAAAGGCTGATCTAATACTTTTTACCGGGGATCTTGTAAATGACAGGGCAATCGAGATGACCGATTATATCGACGTTTTTAGCCATCTTAAGGCACCAATGGGTGTTTATTCTATTTTAGGTAATCATGACTATGGAGACTATGTGCGGTGGGAAAACGCGGAGATAAAAAAGGCGAATCTTCAAAATCTAAAAGAGGTGCATGGAAAACTCGGGTGGCGACTACTCATGAATGAACATATTGTATTGGAAAGGAATAGCGAGAAGATCGCGTTGCTGGGAATTGAAAATTGGAGCGCTAAAGGAAGTTTTCCAAAATACGGTCGTTTACATGAAGCGCATGCCGGAACGCAACAGTACCCGTTCAAAATCTTGATGAGCCACGACCCTAGCCACTGGGATGGGGAAGTACGTATACAATATCAGGATATCGACCTCATGCTTTCCGGACATACCCATGGTATGCAATTTGGAGTTGAATTACCTGGATTTCGTTGGAGCCCTGTTCAGTACATGTACAAGCAATGGGCGGGATTGTACCAAAATGAAAACCAGAAATTGTACGTGAATCGGGGGTTTGGCTTTATCGGTTACCCAGGACGAGTAGGTATTTTGCCCGAAATAACAGTGATTGAACTGAGTTGATGATGCGACAATTTAATGTTATCTATATCCGTTAGTTGTTTAAGGTTTAAAGGTCAAGGTTTAAGGATTTTAGTTGGTACTTTAAACGTGAAACCTTAAACTTTAAACCTGAAACTTTAGACTTTAAACCCGAAGCTTTAAACTTTAAACCTGAAATTTCAAACGCCGATCACATAAATACTGCATGAAATCTGTTTGTATTGTCATTGGAATGATGTTGTTTTTTCTTGTAGCGAACCAGGGGACGAACGCACAGAAGACAAGGATTGACTCGCTATTCATGACAAGCGATACAACTTTAGTCATCGATTCTTTGATGAGAGACTTCGACAGGTTTCTGGATTCAATATCGGCTCCCAAAAGCATTTTTTTTATCAGCATGAGCGCAGGCACAGGCATTTTTAGTTTTGAGGACGGCAACTCGGTTTACCTAAACTCAGAAAAAAAATTGATCCTCTCGCCATCCGTCGGATACTATCACAAAAGCGGACTTGGTATTACTGCAACAGGCTATATGATCAATGAAGAGAGGGGATTGAACTTTTACCAGTTTGTTTTCACGCCTTCATTTGATATAATCAAACGGAACTTCTCTACCGGAATTTCTTTTTCAAAATATATTAGCGAAGATTCCCTTAAATTTTACACCACTCCCATTCAAAACGAACTATTTGCTTATTTCACCTATAAGAAATCGTGGTTACGGCCTTCAATAGGTGTCAGCTATGGTTGGGGTAATTCGATCGAATATGAGCAAAGAAAGTTACTAATTCAAAAAGGACGTTCGAAACGAGAGCGATCAGTAAATATTGTTGTGAGGAATGAAGAATCGGTCAATGATCTGTCGCTTACCTTGTCAGTGCGCAAAGATTTTAACTGGTATGATGTGTTGTTAAAAAATGACAATATCGGTTTCACACCCGTGCTTCTGTTTAACAGTGGTACACAAAATTTCGGATTCAACACCTCTTACAGTTATACGCTTCCTGCGGCTATCCGCGTGAATTCGCTACCGTCGAACACCAATATAAAAGACCAAACAGGTTTCGCGCCTCAATCTCTGGGCATAGTGCTTCGCAGTGTTTATCTGAAAGGGAGATTTATGTTACAACCTCAGGTGTTATTTGATTATTACCTGCCCCAGGCCGAAGACAGGTTCAATACCGTTTACGCAATCACAGCTGCTGTTAGTCTTTAATTAACATGTTTATTTACAAGCATTTTGGAAAATAGTTAACAAGAAAGGTTTTAGCTTGGCATATATATTGAAAATATATTCTGAAACGTAAAACAAAGAATATGAAAAAGAAATTCTTTTCTTTATTA
>DAINQQ010000200.1:0-10459 GCA_036742645.1 Flavitalea sp. | reverse complement strand
ATCAATTTCTACACAAAAAAAATGCCCCATAAAAAAAGGTGCCGGATGAAGCACCTTATTTAGAGACCATCTTTACGGTAAACTACAGTGTTTTTAATACGTCGTTCATACCACGAACCGCTTCTGCACTCTTATTAAACAGCGCCTGTTCATCGGCACTTAAATCGAAGCTCACAATTTTTTCCCACCCCTCTCTTCCAATAACAACAGGAACTCCGAGGCAAATATCGTTTTGTCCATACTCGTTCTCCAGTGCCACACAACATGTAAACAATTTCTTTTCGTCTCGTACAATGCTTTCTACCAGCGCAGCCCCGGCAGCTCCTGGAGCGTACCATGCCGAAGTACCGATTAGCTTTGTAAGCGTTGCCCCTCCAACCATCGTATCATTTACGATTTGTTTTTGCTGCTCATCACTTAGGAAACGGCTGACCGGGATGCTGTTCCATGTCGCGAGCCTGATCAGCGGAATCATGGTTGTGTCTCCGTGACCGCCAACTACAACAGCATTTAAGTCGCCCGGACTGCATCCAAGGTGCTGACTGAGCTGGTATCTAAATCTTGCACTATCAAGCGCGCCACCCATTCCGATAATACGGTTCTTTGGGAGGCCCGTCGATTTAAGTGCGAGATAGGTCATTGTATCCATAGGGTTACTGATAATAATCACGATCGTTGCCGGAGAATGCTTCAGTAGATTTTCGCAAACGCCTCTGACTATCCCCGCGTTTGTTCCAATAAGTTCCTCCCGTGTCATACCTGGTTTGCGGGGTAACCCGGAAGTAATTACCACAACGTCCGATCCCGCTGTTTTCGAGTAGTCATTTGTGCTACCAGTGATACGGGTGTCGAAGCCAAGCAGGGCGGAGGTTTGCATCATATCCTGCGCCTTTCCTTCTGCGAGACCTTCCTTAATATCGAGCAATACCAGTTCATCGCAAAGTTCTTTTCGTGCAATATTATCGGCACAGGTAGCCCCTACAGCACCGGCACCTACTACAGTAACTTTCATTAATAAAAGTTTATAATTAGGTAATTAATTTGGCCAGCAAAGGTAGGGGAGGGAATTCGAAGTACGAAGTATGAAGTTAGAGGTACGAAGTCTGAGCATCCCACATTATTTGAGTTCCTCGATTAGCCGATCTACGCTCACATTTCCTTCAAAAGTGGTAATGAGTTTTCCTTTTTTATCGTAAAGCGCGAGGTAGGGAAGGTTTTTAATTCGATAGAAAGGTTGTATGAAATATTTTGTATCTCTCCCTGCCTGGATATTTGGATGCTTTTGGAGCTGGTATTTGTTTGCAAACGCAATGAGCTCCTCCATCGGTCGGTACGTGGCCAAAACGATTTGCACTTTTTTTAAATCATCCATTCTCGCTAACATATCTTCCATCTGGCGCTGGCAATGATGACACTCCGGACTGAAGTACATCAGAATGACAGGATAGTTTTTTCTCAAAGCTTCTTTTGTAATCAATCCACTATCTGATTTCAGTAATGTGATCGGCGGCACATCAGGAAATCGCTGATATAGAGCCGAGGTATCCTGTTGTGCAAAAACACATTGATAGCAACTAAAACATGCAAAAAAAATGATCAGCTTTTTCAAAAATTGTGATTTGCTTCAAAAGTACCTGAATCCCTGGCAAGAGTCTGCGCTTCCAATTAACAAAATATTTCATCGAAAAATTTGGTATGCTACGAAACTTCCGTAGATTTACGAAAATTTCGTAGAGATGGAAAAATTAACCCCCCAGGAAGAAGATGCTATGCGCGCTGTTTGGAAAACCGGTGAAGGCAATGTGAAATTGTTTCTCGAGAATATGGATGAACCCAAGCCGCCCTATACCACGCTGGCATCTACCATCAAAAATCTTGAAAAGAAAGGATTGTTGAATAGCCGCCTTATCGGTAATGCATACCTGTACACTCCGGCATTAACCGAAGGGGACTACAAGAAGAATTTTATGAACGGAGTAGTGAAAAATTATTTTGATAACTCTTATAAAGAACTCGTGAACTTTTTCATTCAGCAGAAAAAACTCAGTCCAAAAGAGTTGAAGGATCTGATTGATTTGATCGAAGGAAAGAAGTGAGCGAAAGTTAGGTAAAATAATATGTGGGATTGTGAAATGTGAGATGTTAAAACCACGGTTGGCTTACGTGTAACAAGAAAACGAAGACGTTGATTGATTATACTTAACTACAAGCTGTAAACTGCAACTATGCCGCTATTAATTCAATATTTAATAAAGCTTTCCCTCACTCTCGGATTTGTGTGGGCGTTTTATCAACTTCTTTTGCGGAGACTGACATTTTACAACTGGAACCGGGCGTTTTTGATTAGTTATTCTTTGATTGCATTTTTCATTCCTTTCATAAATATTTCGCCGGTAATTGAGAAAAATGAATTGTCTGCAAATAGACTGGTTCAGCTCATTCCACTGGTGCAGACGTTTGCAAGTGGAAATGAAAGATCCTCAATAGGTGTTTGGGACTGGGTTCTTATTGTTTTCTTAGTTGGTTGTGTTGTATTGCTTGTGCGCTTAGTGATCCTTCATGTATCCTTTGTGAAATTAAGGCGATCTGCAAAACTTCTTCTTGAAACACCGGTTAAATTGTATCAGATTGATAAAGACATCATTCCATTTTCATTTGGAGATTCCATTTTTATCAACCAAGACCAACATAAAGAAGAGGATCTCCCTAAAATTATAAGGCATGAATTCGTTCACGTAAAACAAAAGCATTCTATTGACATGCTATGGGCAGAGTGGCTTTGTGTCTTAAACTGGTACAATCCATTTGCCTGGCTTGTCAGAAACGCTATTCGCCAGAATCTTGAATTCATAGCCGATAACAACGTTATCCAAAACGGCATCGACAAAAAGCAGTATCAATATCTGCTGTTAAAAGTAATGGGAGCTCCACAATATAGTATAGCCGCCAATTTCAATTTCACTTCACTCAAAAAACGTATAGCCATGATGAATAAGATGAGAACTGCCAAAGTGCACCTGATGAAATTTCTTTTTGTATTGCCGCTCATCGGCGTGCTGCTTCTGTCATTTAGGGATAAAATGTCCCGACAAAAAAAGGCACCTGTAGTTCAGCATGTGTCACTTGTACAGGATACGATTCCAACCCGTCCTGCTCCGCCCGCAAAACCTGTTCTTCCGAAAAATGTAAGAAGTCTGGTCTCAGTAAATAATAAAGTATCTGTGACCTTGAAAGACGGAACTGTAGAGAAATACGATCTCAATAACGCCGAAGAAAAAGCACTCTTCGAAAAAAAGTTTGGACCATTGCCAGAACCACCTGCACCACCGGAGCCGCTGACAGCGATCGAGGCCACTCCACCGGCACCCCCAGTTCCCCCCGTTGTTCCCAGTTTGCCTGCAAATGTGTCGAGCATCAATATCAATAACAACAAGGCGACAATAAAACATAAGGACGGTAATGTTGAAACCTACGACCTTAATAAGCCTGACGACAAAACCCATTTTGAGAAAAAATATGGAGAGGTAGTTCCCGTCGTGCCGAAAGCACCTAAAACACCGAAGGCACCTGCTCCAATGATTGCTCCTGTGTCAATTTCGACAACGACTGTTGTAGGACTTGACCCTGTTGTTGCGACCGAGGTGACCGCCCCTGTATCGCTTGCAGTGTCTCCTCTCAAAGTCAACACCACGGTATCTGCTGATATAATTGATGTGCAGCCGGTGATTCATGAATTGTCTGGTTGGGAAAGTGACGAAATCATAGCAGAGATCAGCAAGGGAATCACACCGACAGAACTAGCACAAAAGGCGAAACAATTGCTTGATGTAGGGTACGTGTTAGGAATAACAAAAACTAACTACACAAATGGTATGTTGCAATCGATAGAAGGGACGATCGCTGATGCTAAAAATAAGTCGCGGTTTGTTGCCGACGATTTTAGCAAAATAGTTATATCAAAAATTCGGTACAGGGATGGTAAATCCGCCTTTAATATTCGAATTCATAACGGTGCGATAAGGTTGTAATCATTCAAACCAAATGTATGGAGGAGCTTATTGATTACCTGATTAAGTTATCAGGAACACTCATGGTTGTGCATCTGTTCTATTGGCTCGTATTGCGACGGCTGACTTTTTACATGTCGAACCGATGGTACCTGCTGGGATATTCAATAGGTTCCTTCCTGATCCCTTTTGTCAATGTGAATCCTTTGCTCCGGAGCGCTCAGTTAGAAGATGATCAATTCGTAAAGTTGGTGCCGGTTTTTAATACGCAGGGTTTCGATCAGAATACCCCTGGCCAGGTAAGTAAGTTTTTTTGGGATGTAAACGATGTGGTGTTTGCATTCTTCGCTGCGGGGATCGTGGTGATGCTCATTCGGTTCATTGTTCAGTATTTTTCTGTTCGCTCCGTCCGTAATGCATCCCAGTTAATATCCGCGGGAGATGTCAACGTGTACCATGTTGATAAAAATATCGTTCCGTTTTCTTTTGGCAACTCAATCTTCATTAATAAACATAAACACAGCGAGGACGATCTCCGCAACATAATAAAGCACGAGTTTATTCACGTGAAGCAAAAACATACCATTGATATCTTGTGGAGTGAATTGCTTTGTATACTTAACTGGTACAACCCCTTCGCCTGGCTAATTAGAAATGCCATTCGGCAGAATCTCGAATTTATCGCCGATAGTAAGGTGTTACAAAACGGAATCGACAAAAAACAATATCAATACTTATTATTAAAAGTGGTTGGAGTGCATCAAAACGATATAGCCACCAGTTTCAATTTCACTTCACTTAAAAAACGTATAGCTATGATGAACAAAATGCGCAGTGCAAAACTGCACGTCATAAAGTTTCTTTTTGTGTTGCCTCTGCTTGCAGTTATTCTGTTGGCGTTCAGGGACAAGGTGACTGGTAAAACCTTGCATTCAGAGAGTATTTCGAGGGCGTTCATTCTGATCGATCAGCCTTCCGATGATGTGCTGGGTGTTGATACAGTACCAGCACCAAAAAAGCCGACGGTAAGAGATCGACCGCCGCATATTGTGAGACCGAATGACAAAGGATATATTATCACAGTGGCCGATAACCATGGGGAATGCATTGTTATCATAAGAGATAAGACGCAAAAAATAGTAAAGGCATTGAGCCTGGTGGAATGGGATGAAAAAGAAAAGGAATATACAAGTTTGTATGGTGAAATTCCTCCGCCTCCTTCGGCAAAACCACCAGTTCCATCTCCTGTGCCAGAAGCACCTGCGATACCTGAGAACATTTCATCCATCCATGTAAAAGATAAAAAGCTGACAATAGTGACAAACACTGGTGAAACGGAGATATATGAGCTCGATAAGCCGGAACAAAAAGCGAGTTTTCAAAAGAAATATGGTCCGGTACCGGCATCGCCGCGAAATCCGCAATCCGCTCCGAACCCGGCAAATCAGCGTCAGGCCCCGGTAATCATTGATAGAAAAGAAAATAAGCCAACGACTTTGTTGCCCGTAGAACGAGAGAGCGACTCAATATTGGTCGCTAAGATTAAGAGGCATGACTTTGTTAAGGTGGATAATGAGGCGAAGGTAACTATCAAGACTCCTGAAGATTTCGAGGGGCTGATCATCCTGAATGATAAAGAGTATGATAGAAAGTCGTTCGAGAGAGAGGTGAAGCTTGATGCGAATGCTATCCAGTACGTGGAGGTATACAAAAACGAAAAAGCCGTGCAGTTATATGGTGAAAAAGGCAAAAACGGAGTTATCCGGATTGTCACCAAAATATAGCCTTATAATTTCTGATTCCTTTGCCCTCAGACTATTTTCATGTAGATTTGCCGCCTCAAATCTTATAAAATCATTTATGGCAACTACAGCAGACATCAGCAGAGGCATGATCATTAAGTTAGATGGAAGTTTATACTCTGTGGTAGAATTTGGCGAAAACAAAACGGCCCGTGCTGCCGCCAAAGTTTGGGCAAAATTGAAAGGCGTTGATAACGCCCGTAGCATCGAAAAGACATGGAATTCTGGCGACTCCATACATCCGGTGCGTGTTGAGAGAAAGGATTATCAATTTCTTTACAAAGATGAAAGCGGATATAATTTCATGGACGTCGAAACCTTCGAGCAGTTTGCTTTACAGGAAGCAATGATAGATGCACCGCAGTTCCTAAAAGATGGACAGGAGGTTACCATGCTAATTAACACTGAAACGGAGCAACCAATGAGTGTTGAGCTTCCCGACAAAATTGTTTTGATGGTTACCTATTCCGAGCCTGGACTGCGGGGTGATACAGCAACCCGCACACTAAAACCTGCAACCGTAGAAACAGGTGCTACCGTTAACGTCCCTTTGTTTGTAAACGAAGGTGAATTGATAAAAATCAACACGAAAACAGGAGAATATGTTGAGCGTGTGAAGTAACCGAAATAAATTAAATTCTTAGATGCCGCAAGAAAGGCTAAAATTGTGAACCCGAAATCTATTCGGGTTTTTTGTTAGACGTTTCTTTCGTAAACCTCTAATTGATAACCATCAGCGTTCCGCCAAAATCCGATTAATCAAATAAATCGTGGTACAGATTTCCTTATCTTAGCCGCCTGTTTCACCAAACTAATTCTCATTAAAACTCTTTGCACATGGATTTCAAACAAATACAGGAGCTGATCAAGATGATCAATAAATCCAATATTGGTGAAGTAACGATTGAAGAAAAGGGATTTAAAGTAACGATCAAACAAAAAGAAGAACCGGCTCAACATGTGTTTGCGGCACCGGTGAATCAACCCGTATCTATACCCCAGCAGCATCAGCCAATGCTGCCTGCATCCGGTTCATCAGGATCACAACCAACTATCGAAAAGGCGAAACCTACAGAAGCTACAGCCGATAATTACATAACGATTAAAAGCCCAATGATCGGCACATTCTATCGCAGCCAGGGTCCCGGAAAGCCGGCTTTTGTGGAAGTCGGAGATGAGATCAGTCCGGGTAAGGTTGTATGCATCATAGAAGCCATGAAATTATTCAATGAAATTGAAAGTGAAGTAAGGGGCCGTATCGTAAAAGTATTAGCGGAAGATGCATCTCCCGTTGAATACGACCAGCCTTTGTTTTTGGTGGAACCTTCGTAACCAGCAAATATGCTAATGTGCTAATTATTCAGTTTTATTGATTTCAATATATCCATCATGCAAAAGAACCTGCTAGAGAATAATGCGATACTAAGGCTATCTTTTGATTTTTCCCTGATGTTCATTAACTACTGTGAATTACTTGATCAAGAGAAGAAGTTTATAATCAGTAAACAACTCTTATGTTCAGCCACATCAATTGGCGCCAACGCAATGGAAGCCCAAAATGCTGAAGGCAAGTCTGATTTTATACACAAAATTAAAATATCACCGAAAGAAGCTGACAAGACCAGTACTGGCTTTTATTATGTGACTGCACAAAAAATATCCGGATTGTAGTCACTTATTTTTCAAGCTTGAAGAGATCCAAAAGATCTTGAATAAGAATAATTGGAAGTGCAAAACGCAAAAATCCAATTGGTTATTTACTTAGTTTTTTTATTTTCTCAAAACCGCCGGTATGTTTATGATTAGCACATTAGCATATCAGCACATTAGCTAACTAAAAAAGAATGTTTAAAAAAATATTAATTGCCAATAGAGGGGAAATAGCGTTACGGGTTATTCGTACTTGTAGGGAGATGGGCATCAAGACAATTGCGGTTTATTCAACTGCTGATAAGGAAAGTCTGCATGTAAAATTTGCTGATGAAGCGGTATGTATCGGTAAGCCATCGAGTACTGATTCCTATTTGAATATTCCGCATATTATGGCTGCTGCAGAAATTACTAATGCAGATGCTATCCATCCCGGGTACGGGTTCCTGGCGGAGAATGCAAAGTTTGCGGAGATATGTGGCGAGCATAACATCAAGTTTATTGGTCCAACACCTGACCAGATCCGTGGAATGGGGGATAAGATGACCGCCAAGGAAACAATGATCAAAGCAGGCGTGCCTGTAGTTCCCGGGGGCGAAGGTTTACTAAGCAGTATCGACGAAGCAAAAGGACTCGCCAGGGAAGTTGGTTATCCTGTCATTCTTAAAGCAACCGCCGGCGGCGGTGGAAAGGGTATGAGAGTGGTATGGGAAGAAAATGAAATGGAACGTGCTTACAACACAGCTAAAGCTGAAGCCGCGGCGTCGTTTAAGAATGACGGCATATATATGGAGAAATTTGTAGAGGAACCCCGGCATATTGAAATTCAGATTGCAGGTGACCGTTATGGTAAGGTATGCCATTTGAGTGAGCGCGATTGTTCAATTCAGCGTCGTCATCAAAAGCTGGTGGAAGAATCTCCGTCTCCCTTTATGACGCCTGAACTTCGCTATAAAATGGGAGAAGCCGCAAAAAAAGCCGCCGGTGCCATTGGATACGAAAGTGTGGGAACCATAGAGTTCCTGGTTGACAAACACCGGAATTTTTTTTTCATGGAGATGAATACGCGGATACAGGTTGAGCACTGTGTAACAGAAGAAGTAACGAACTTCGATCTTATAAAGGAACAGATCAAGATAGCTGGCGGAGAGCCCATCAGCGGACAGGATTATGAGCCGCAGGGTCACGCAATAGAATGTCGAATAAACGCCGAAGACCCTTATAGTGACTTCCGGCCAAGCCCGGGAAAGATCGAAGTCCTTCATCAGCCGGGTGGTCATGGTATCCGTATAGATTCTCATGCCTACGCAGGTTACGTTATATCACCATATTATGATTCAATGATCGGGAAGATCATTGCGGTTGCAAGAACACGTGAGGAAGCAATCAACACAATGAGCCGTGCACTGAGTGAATATGTAGTCGAAGGAGTGAAAACCACGATTCCCTTTCACCAGCAATTAATGCGAAATGAATCTTTCCGAGACGGGAACTTTAATACAAAGTTCCTGGAAAGCTTTAAAATGTTGTAAAAAATACTACGAAAATTGCTGAATCAAATCGTCGATCTTTTCTTCTGCATTGTAAAATGAAGCGAGCTTTCGAATAACGGCTTCCACTACAGCATCAGGGCAGGAGGCCCCGCTTGTCAGCAAAACCGTAACCGGTTGCCGATCGGTCAAAAAGCCGCTGGTTAATAATTCCTGCTTCGTATCGAAGTTATAATGCAGGACATTTTCTTTTGAGATCAGTTTTTCTTCGGACTGTATAAAGTAAGTGGGGAGTCTCTCTTCACACAACTCAACCAGGTGAGTGGTGTTGGAGGAATTATATCCGCCAACAACGATGGCAAGGTCTGCAGGTGTTTCCAACAATCCGATGGCGGCGGATTGATTGTCATTGGTTGCATAACAAAGCGTGTCCCTGGTGTCAGCAAAACGTTCACCAATATTTTCATCAGTCAACGAATAATGCTCTTTCATCGTGAGCCGTAAAAAATCAGCTATCGCCTGGGTATCGGTGGCGAGTTGTGTCGTCTGGTTCACTACGCCGATCCTTTGTAAATGTGTGGTGACATCAAAACCGCTTGAAAACCTGCCATTAAATTCTGCATAAAATTGCGCTGCGGGCTTTTCACCCTTGATATACTTTGCCAGTTCACTCGCTTCCTTCATATCATTTACTATCACGGCGGGAGCGTTCAAAGATGCATGCGAGAAAGTGGCCCTTGTTTCTTCGTGCCGGGGTTTGCCATGAATAATAATGCTGTATCCTTTGCCCGCGATCTGATCGCTTCGATTCCATACTTTTTCAACAAACGGGCAGGTCGTGTTATATTTTTCAGTGGTGATTCCGATGGAGTTAAGCTCTTTTTCTATTTCAAGTGTGGTACCAAAGGCCGGTATTACGACGAGATCATCGCGGTTAAGGTCGGTGAAAGGAATGATTTGCCTGCCTTGGGTATCCTGTAAAAATTGAACGCCCCTTTCGCGTAGATCAGCGTTAACCTGGGGATTATGTATCATCTCGCTCAAAAGAAAAATTCGCTTGTCAGGGTTTTCCTCAATCGTTCTGAAAGAGATTTCGATCGCGTTTTCTACACCATAACAAAATCCAAAATGACGCGCTAAGCAAATTCTTAAAGATCCAAAATCGAGCAGGGTAGGCGTATAATCCCTTTTCATTTTATCCTGCTGCTTTCGTTTGCTCTTTATCGCATTGATCAGCGGACTCCGGTATATAATTGGAACGTTGAATGTCTTCATTTTGTGACTAGTTCAGCCTGAAATTCCATTCTGCGAAGATACTTTCTCGTATTCATCTTTTGCCCGACGGATGGTCTAAATTCGTGCTAATTTCAAAGTATGGCGTATAAATTCTCACCTGTAGCATGGAGCCGAAATACAAATATGTACGAAGTGAATCTTCGGCAGTACACACCCGAAGCGACCTTTGAAGCTTTCGCAAAACATCTTCCACGATTAATGGACATGGGCATTA
>DAINQQ010000199.1:0-10492 GCA_036742645.1 Flavitalea sp. | reverse complement strand
TTTAATGAAAATGAACCCATTGTGAACTCGCCGGAACATGCGCTGGAATGTTTTCTGCGTACAAGCATGGATATGCTCGTGCTCGAAAACTGTGTTGTAGAAAGACAATGATCGGTATATGAAAATATCAATCATTACTGCCACCTTTAATAGCGAAAAAACAGTAAAGGATACATTAGAAAGCGTCCAGGCGCAACAATACTCCCACGTCGAACATATCATCATTGATGGTCTGTCATCTGACGATACGCTTCCCATCGTTAATCAATATTCTAACATTGCTGTAGTTGTTTCTGAAAAGGATTCGGGTATATACGATGCCATGAACAAGGGCATCCGGCTTGCCAGTGGTGAGGTGATTGGAATCTTAAACTCGGACGATATGTATGCAGACAGTTATGTATTAAACGAGGTGGCAGAAATCTTCAGTGATGAACACGTCGATGCCTGCTACGCAGATTTGCAATATGTAGACGAACTGGATACAACAAAGTTGGTGAGACATTGGAAGTCGGGCAAATTCAATAAAAGCTCATTTTTTTACGGCTGGATGCCACCACACCCGACCTTATTTTTGCGCAGGCGGGTATACGACAAAGTAGGATTGTTTAACCTGTCGCTAAGAACAGCAGCCGACTATGAGCTCATGCTTCGCATTTTCGTGAGGCACAATTTCAATGTCCGGTATCTCCCGAGAGTGATTGTAAAAATGCGTAGCGGCGGCGCCAGTAATGCTTCCCTGAAACGCAGAATGGATGCAAACAAAGAGGATAGGCTGGCATGGAAGATCAATAACCTGAAGCCATATTTCTTTACTTTGTACCTGAAGCCAATCAGGAAAATATTTCAATTTATAAACTAAGTATATGTCAAAAATCGCTTTAATAACAGGCGTTACGGGACAGGATGGTGCATATCTTACTGAACTGCTGTTAAGTAAGGGATATGAAGTTCATGGTATAAAAAGGAGAAGTTCACTATTTAATACTGAGAGAATTGATCACCTGTACCAGGATCCGCATGAAAAAAATGTGCATTTGAAGTTGCACTATGGCGACCTGACAGATTCAACCAACCTGATTCGCATCATCCAGGAAGTTCAACCTGAAGAGATTTACAACCTGGCGGCAATGAGCCATGTGCATGTCAGTTTTGAAACGCCGGAATACACCGCCAATGCCGACGGTATTGGCACTCTGCGCATACTTGAGGCCGTAAGGTTGCTTGGACTTACCAGAAAAACAAAAGTGTACCAGGCGTCGACATCAGAATTATATGGGCTCGTTCAGGAAGTTCCTCAATCGGAGCGCACACCTTTTTATCCGCGGTCGCCGTATGCGGTGGCAAAGTTGTATGCATACTGGATTACTGTTAATTACCGCGAAGCTTATAACATGTTTGCCGTGAACGGTATTTTATTTAACCATGAATCGCCCTTACGCGGGGAAACGTTTGTTACGAGAAAGATCACCAGGGGAGTTGGTAAGATTGCTCTCGGATTGCAGGATAAAATCTTCCTCGGTAACCTTGATGCGAAACGCGACTGGGGTCACGCAAAAGATTATGTGGAAGCCATGTGGCTCATCCTTCAGCAAGATAAAGCCGAAGATTATGTCATTGCGACTGGTGTTACTACCTCTGTACGGGATTTTGTAAGAATGGCCTTTTCCGAAATCGGCGTGGACCTGGAGTTTAAAGGAAAAAATGACAACGAAATTGCTGTCGTCGCTGCCAGCAACAATCCCGATTACCAGGTGGAGATTGGAAAGGAAGTTGTAGCGGTTGATCCCCGCTATTACAGACCCACCGAAGTGGAGCTGCTGATTGGAGATCCTTCAAAAGCACAAACACAATTGGGCTGGACGCCAAAATATAATTGGGGGCTGGTGGTTAAAGAGATTGTGGAAGCTGATGTAGAATTATTCAGGAAAGAAAAACTACTCAAAGAATCAGGATTCGCCATTAGAAATCAATATGAGTAGGGATTATTTCCCGGTTGTTCGCGGAAATTAGCCCGTAAAGGCGCAAAGACCCAAGGAAGCCTGTCTTCGCGCCTTCGCGTCTTTGCGAGATTTTCCTTGCCCATTGATCATTCACAATTCGACCGCATGAACAAAGACGATAAAATATACATAGCCGGCCATAATGGGATGGTAGGATCTGCGATACTCCGAAAATTGAAGCAGGAAGGGTTGAGCAATTTCATTTTTCGTAATTCCAGGGAACTCGATTTGCGTGAACAGCAGGCGGTAAAGGCTTTTTTTGCCGAAACGAAACCAGACTACGTTTTTTTAGCAGCAGCCAAGGTGGGCGGAATAGTAGCTAATAACAGCTATCGCGCAGAGTTTTTGTACGATAATCTGATGATCCAAAATAATATCATTCATGAGTCGTTTAGAAATGGTGTGAAGAAACTGATGTTCCTGGGCTCATCGTGCATTTATCCTAAGCTTGCACCGCAACCATTAAGGGAAGAATCGCTGTTAACAGGTGAGTTGGAGTACACCAATGAGCCCTATGCGATTGCGAAGATTGCAGGTATCAAAATGTGCGATGCGTACAGGGCACAGTATGGATGTAATTACGTTTCGGTAATGCCAACTAACTTATATGGGCCTAACGATCATTACGATCTCACTACTTCACATGTTCTGCCGGCATTGATAAGAAAGTTTCATGAAGCGAAGCATAGTCATGCTTCGGAGGTGGTTATATGGGGAACGGGTAGGCCTTACCGTGAGTTTTTACACGTAGAGGATCTTGCTGATGCCTGCTACTTTTTGATGGAGAAATTCAACGAACCAGGATTTATAAACATTGGAACCGGAATAGATATTCAGATCAACGATCTGGCAGCGCTTGTAAAGGACATTGTAGGATTTAGCGGAGAAATAAAAAACGATACGTCGAAACCCGATGGCACGCCGCGAAAACTGATGGATGTGAGTCGACTCAAGCAACTTGGATGGTCACCACGGATTGAACTGGAAGAGGGAATAAGGAAAGTGTACAAGGAATTCCAGTCAAGTTTTTCCCAATAGTTTACCTTGTGAAATCATGTTCTCTATTTTCAAAAAGAGGGTATATCCGAAAACCGATCTCAGCGCATTAGGCTGTGATATGCACTCACATCTGTTGCCGGGCATCGACGATGGGTCACCCGATACCGAAACTTCCAATAAGCTTATTGAAGGTTTAGTCGACCTTGGGTATAAAAAGCTGATCACGACTCCTCACATCATGTGGGACCTTTATAGGAACGACGCTTCCACCATCTCTTCAGCATACCAGGAGTTGGAGCAGGCGCCTGAAAAGTTGCCTTTACCCGTTCACACAGCCGCTGAATATTATCTTGATGACCATTTTGATCGTTTCCTGGCAGACAATATTCCCCTTCTTACTATTAAGGGAAATTGGGTTTTAGTAGAATTTTCCTTTGTAACGGTGCCAGTCAATTTAAAGCAAACTCTTTTTAATCTCCAGATAAACGGCTACCAGCCTGTTCTTGCACACCCTGAAAGATATCTCTATTTTGGCGACGATAAAAAGAAGTACGAAGAACTTCACGACGCCGGCTATTACTTCCAGGTAAATCTCTTATCACTCATCGGCTACTATGGGAGAGGTCCCCAGGAATTGGCAGAACATCTCATTAGAAAAAAGTACGTTGACCTGCTCGGTACTGATCTCCACCACAGCAGGCATCTCCACGCATTACAATCCTCTGGTCAGCTTAACGACCATGTTAATTTTCTTCTCGACACGGGAAATATTCTCAATCCCACCTTACTCGACTGATATGGTATAATATTTTAAACAATCTTATCCAGATAGTTGTTGTATGCGTATGAATGCTTTTTCAATCAAAGACCTTGAAAATCTTTCAGGTATCAAAGCACATACTATACGTATCTGGGAACAACGCTATTCATTTCTGAAACCTCAGCGATCGAAGTCAAATATCCGGTACTACGGGAACGACGAACTGAAAACGATTTTAAATATCGCTTTATTAAATAAGTATGGGTTTAAGATCTCGCGTATCGATAAAATGAGTCCCGTTGAAGTGCGGGAAAAGATTGTTTCACTTTCTTACGCGGAAGCCTTGCAGGAAAGATTTATCAATGAACTCCTGCAATACATGATAGATCTCGAAATATCAGGCTTCGAAGACACATTAAACACATATATCAGGAGTAAAGGAATTGACAAAACGATTACCCAGTTAATCTTTCCATTCTTAGAGAAAATTGGAATTCTGTGGCTCACCAATCATATGAATGCTGCGCAGGAACATCTTGTTACCAATCTTATCCGCCAAAAACTGATTGTGGGCATAGAAAGTATCATGCTGTATACACAGACCGAGAAAACTGTTTTACTGTTTTTACCCGAAGGCGAACATCATGAGCTCGCATTGTTATATCTCTACTACATGCTTAAGAGCCGGGAGATACAAGTACTTTATCTCGGAGCTAATGTGCCGCTAAAAGATATCGAATTTGTTGCTAACCTGAAGAAGCCGCAATACATCTTTACGCACCTTACGAGTATTCCAGGCCGATTTAATATTGAAAAATATATCCATCAAATCCATCACCGAATACCTTCTGTTCCCCTCGTTATGACCGGAAAATTGGCACAATCCTACACAAGAAAAACTCCCTCCAATATATCCATTAAATACTCTTTCGACGAACTGATCCAGCAAATCAACAGCATTTGATTCTGTCTGCACTCGATTTGTATAACGTTTAAGAATGTTTCGTTTTAGTTTTTAAACAATCGAAATGAACCTGTCTAAAGTAAACCGGCGTAATAATTTACTGTTTAACTTTGGTGTATTCATTTTTAAACAGATCGAAGTGTCAAATACAGAGTTCAACCAGCTTCTAACGAGTAATGTGGATTTTCTAAAACCTGTAGCCATTACTCTGACAAGAGATGCAGACACCGCTGCAGATCTATATCAGGAAACAGTATACAGGGCATTAGCCAACCGTGATAAGTACAACGTTAGTACGAATATCAGGGCTTGGCTTTACACTATCATGCGAAATATTTTTATTAACAACTACCGTCGAAAAGCTAAACAGAATGTAATCTTCGATCCGTCTTCTCACGACTCAATGATGAACAAAGTAGTATCAATCACGGAGTCGGCGGAAAGCAGACTTGAGGTAAAACACATTCAACAGGCGATTCATAGCTTGCCAGACGTGTTCAAATGCCCGCTCGTGCTGTATTTTGAAGGTTATAAATATCACGATATTGCGGGCATGTTGAAAGAGCCATTGGGAACCATCAAAAGCCGCATACATTTCGCGCGTAGACTCTTGAAAACGCAGCTTGTAAGACATTAGGATTTTAGATGTATGAGGTTCGAATATGAAGTCAGAAGACGAAGTATCAGTTAGAAAGTTTTGAAACACTGAGGTTGAAGTTTGAAGTGAGAAGTTCTGAATTACGAGCATGAAGATTGGAAGTTTGGCATTTAGATTTAGAGGACACATCGTATTTCGTATTTCCCGGTTTTAAGATTTGAATGAACTAAAAAAATGAACAAAAATGTCGTCGTCATAGGTGCAGGATTTGCCGGGATCTCGGCGGCCTCGTTTATGGCTAAGGCAGGTTGGAATGTTACTGTGCTTGAGAAACATCCGATACCTGGCGGGCGGGCAAGGCAGTTAGAAGAGGCGGGCTTTCGCTTCGATATGGGTCCGAGCTGGTACTGGATGCATGATGTATTTGAACGATATTTTTCTTCATTTGGAAAAAATGTAAACGACTACTACTCTCTTCACCGACTCGATCCTTCCTACAGGATTTATTGGGATAGTGGCTTTACGGATATTCCTGCAGGCCTCTCGTCGTTCAGGCAAATGCTGAACGATCTGGAAGAAGGGGCGGGAGATAGGCTGGATATTTTTTTGAAGGAAGCGGAATATAAGTACAGGGTCGGTATTCAAAAACTTGTTTTTAAGCCAGGTCAGTCAGTTGTCGAGTTTATAGATTGGCAGATATTGAAAGGTGTGTTGAGGATGGATGTGTTCACTTCGATGAAAAATCATATTGCCCGGCATTTCCGCCATCCGCGTATTCGCCAGATGCTTGAGTTTCCGGTTCTCTTTTTAGGAGCATTACCAGAAGATACACCGGCCTTATATAGCCTGATGAACTATGCCGATATTATTGGTGGTACATGGTATCCTTCGGGCGGAATGTATAGTGTAGTCAAGGGTATGCATAAACTTGCTGTTGAGTTAGGCGTTGAATTCCGTTTCAATGAAGAAGTAAAGGAAATTAGATTCGAAGCGGCAAGCGCAAAAAGCGTAATTACAGGTACTTCCTTTTACGAAGCGGACATAGTGATTGGTGGGGCAGATTATCATTTTATTGAAAGCTGTTTACTGCCAGTCGAATATCAATCCTACTCAGCATCGTATTGGGAAACCCGGCAGCTGGCGCCTTCCTGTTTACTTTATTACGTGGGATTGAGTAAGAAACTGAAAAATGTTTTACATCATAGTTTATTCTTTGATGTTCCGTTTGAACGGCACGGCGAAGAAATCTATAAAATAAAACAATGGCCGCGTGAACCTTTGTTCTATGTAAGTGTTTCCTCTATAACGGACACCACGGTAGCTCCGCCTGACTGTGAAAACCTTGTGTTCCTTATCCCCGTAGCATCGGGACTGTCGAATGATACAAAAGAATTAAGGGAAAAATACTTCGATATGATTCTGCGGAGGTTTGAAATGCGTGTTCAGGAACCTGTAGCTGACTTTATCCTGTATAAGAAATCGTTTGGGTATTCCGACTTCGTAGACGATTATAATTCGTTTAAAGGAAATGCTTACGGACTTGCAAATACTTTATCGCAAACAGCCATCTTCAGGCCATCTTGTAGAAGTAAGAAAGTAAAAAATCTATTCTATACTGGCCAACTAACCGTACCCGGACCCGGTGTACCCCCAAGTTTAATAAGCGGAGAAGTAGTTGCCACAGAGGTGTTGAAGCATTTTCGGCAGATTTGAGAATTTGAAAATTTGAAAATTTGAAAAGACGAAACAAAAAACTCTAACTCGCATGATGCAGTTGTTTCATAATGTCAGTGAAAAATGTAGTAGGTTGACTACCGAAGAATATAGTAGTTCTTTTTCTTCGGCGATCCGGTTATTGCATCACGATATGCGAAAACCTATCTATAATATTTACGGATTTGTTCGCTTTGCCGACGAAATTGTAGATACTTTCCATGAGCATGACAAGGCTGAACTTTTAAATCAATTCAAGGCGGAGACATATGCGGCCATTAACCGTGGATTGTCATTAAATCCTATTTTGCATAGTTTCCAATCAACTGTAAAGCAGTATAACATCGACCTGGAATTGATCGAAGCTTTTTTCCGCAGCATGGAAATGGATCTCAAGAAGAATTTTTATAGTGAAAACGAATACAGCGAATATATTTACGGAAGTGCGGAAGTAGTTGGATTAATGTGCCTGTATGTTTTTTGTGAAGGAAATAAAAAAATATTCGCCAAATTGAGGCCGGCAGCGCAATCCCTGGGAGCGGCTTTCCAAAAAGTAAATTTCTTGCGCGATATACACTCAGATTATAATGATCTAAACAGGATGTATTTTCCGGAAGTTGATTTCAAAAATTTTACGCCATGTATGAAATCGCGGATTGAAATAGATATCGCACGGGATTTTAAACACGCCTATTCGGGGATCGTGCAGTTGCCCTGGAAGGCAAGATTTGGCGTGTATGTTGCGTACAAATATTATTTGTCATTATTCCTGCGTATAAAGAGAATCCAGGCATCGAGGATAATGTGTGAAAGAATCCGTATTCCCAATTATCTCAAAGCAATGATTTTGGTAAGAGCAGGTGTAAAAAATCAATTGAAACTAATTGCATAGTCCGTGCAAAAAAATCTTGTTTTGAAAGAACAGGTCATACTTGTAAATGAGTCAGATGATGAACTAGGCGTAATGGAGAAAATGGAAGCGCATTACAAGCCGACTTTGCACAGGGCCTTTAGCGTTTTCATTCTTAACAGCCAGGGAAAAATGTTGTTGCAGAAGCGAGCAGGACATAAATATCACAGTGCGGGTTTATGGACAAATGCGTGTTGTAGCCATCCCAGGCCGGGTGAAAATATCGAAGCCGCCGCATCAAGGAGGCTGGAAGAAGAGCTGGGTTTTTCGACGCGCCTGGAAAAGGTTTTTGATTTTATATACCAGGCGTCTTTTGGAAACGGCCTGTATGAATATGAGTACGACCATGTGTTTATGGGGGAGTATGATCACCAAATTGATCCAAATCCTGAAGAAGTGAGCGATTATTGCTTTATGGAGATCGACGCAATACAAGTTTCGTTGCACTCGAATCCCGAGAGGTATACTGCTTGGTTTGCTATCGCATTCCCCAAAATCGTTCAATGGAAGAATGGGACAAAGTGAGACCGAAAAGTGAAGTATTAAAATGGTTCAACATGCATTGGCTAAGTTATACAGGAATATTGATTGGAACTTTTCTGGCTATGGAAGGCATTACCTGGGCTACTCATAAGTATATCATGCATGGCTGGCTGTGGTATCTTCATGAAGATCATCATAAGAAGACGACAGGCTTTTTTGAAAAAAACGATTGGTTCTTTGTAATCTTCGCTATACCGAGTTTTACCTGCATATTGGTTGGCACAATGGATTCTATTGTTTGGCTGCAAGCGATCGGGTTCGGAGTAATGGCGTATGGGTTTGCCTATTTCATTGTTCACGATGTGATCATACATCAACGCTTCAAATGGTTTTCCAGGAGCAATAATACCTATGTACAGGCAATCCGCAGGGCCCACAAAATGCATCACAAACATTTGAATAAACAGGACGGTGAGTCTTTTGGCATGTTATATGTTCATAAAAAATATTGGGAACAGATAAGAAAGAATCAGTTATTGCGAACTCGCGAAGAGCAGTAATTCCTGTGAATTCCGCGACATAAAAGCGTGTACGGTTGCCGTGCACGTTTTTATTTTTATCTCATGCGGATAAATTTTTTCTGATTTTAAGGGGCTAAGAGAAAAGGAGGTTTTGGGGGAAGATTAAAAGAGCATTTAATTGATTTCGGTTTGTGTATTCGTGTCTCCTATGTTGTAATCAGAAGGGGCCACAAAGACACGAAGGCACAAAGATGATACGCAGCATACAGTAACAACAGTTGTTTATTGTTTTATTTCTCATGCTGAAATATGATTTCATAATACTCGGAGCGGGCGCAGCGGGGTTGAGCTTGTTGATGCGGATGATAAACTGCCCGAAGTTTAGCAATAAAAAGTTCCTTTTAGTTGATAAGGATCGGAAGAAGATAAACGACAGAACGTGGTGTTTTTGGGAAAATAAAACGGGGTTTTTTGAATCTGTCGTTTATAAAAAGTGGGACCAGATTTCCTTCTATTCAAGCCAGTTTGTAAGAGACATTGACATCCACCCCTATCAATACAAAATGATCCGGGGCATTGATTTTTATGAACATTGCTTTAACGAGATAAACAATCACAGTAATGTCAATATCGTATATGGAGAAGTGAGATCTGTTGTGACTGATAAGCAAAAGACCACCATTTATCTTTCGGATAAGGAACTGCCCTGTTCTTCAGCAATTATTTTCAATTCGATTTACAAACCCTCTGAGCTTTTCCACGGCAGTTTGCAATTGCTTCAACATTTCAAGGGATGGTTTATTGAAACGGCCGAGCCTTGCTTCGATAGTAATAAAGCAACACTGATGGATTTCCGGGTTCATCAGCAATTCGGCACATCGTTCGTATATGTATTGCCGGTGTCTGAGAAAAGCGCCCTCGTAGAATATACCTTATTCACTGAATCCACTTTAACAACTGAGCAATACGATCACGAACTGACCAAGTATGTAAGGCGTTTCTTAAGACTGAGCGCATTCTCAATTCTGGAACAAGAATTCGGCATTATACCGATGACCAATAAAACGTTCGAATTTTTCCAAAACGGCATGTATAATATCGGCATTGCCGGTGGCCAGACAAAAGCCTCTACAGGATATACCTTTCAGTTCATACAAAAGCAGGCACAGGCGATTGTTGATTGCCTCATTCAATCAAGGCCACTCACGTCGATTCAAACCAGTCCCAAACGCTTTCACTTTTACGATAATGTTTTGCTCGAACTTTTGATCGGTAAGAAACTACCCGGGAAGGAAATATTTACGCGGATGTTTAAGCGCAACCCGGTTTCACGGATATTTAAATTCCTCGACAATGAAACTTCATTCATCGAGGAATTGCAATTGATCAGCACCCTTCAAACAGTACCTTTTGCGAAAGCTGCATTTCGTACGTTGACGCGTGACTGACGCAGCCGACAGATAGGTATGCGATACTTAATGTTTGAGGGATAAGCGCACGAATGTTTAAGTATGGGGATACCTAGGGTTTACGTGTTTGCG
>DAINQQ010000198.1:0-10579 GCA_036742645.1 Flavitalea sp. | reverse complement strand
TATCTTTTATTCCTCTAAAAAAAAGCGGCTCCTTTCTGAGGAAACGGAATTGACGGAAATTGATCCAGCAGCCATTGACAAAAAAATCAGGGAGGCGATTGATCAGAGAAATTACAATGGTGCTGTGCGGTATTTATACTTAAAAACCCTGTACATGTTGAATGATAAAAAATGGATACAATTTCATTCCCAGGCTACAAACAATCAATACCTTGATCAGATGAGTCAGCATAAACGAAATCATGAATTTAGGTTCCTTACACAGGTGTACGAATATGTTTGGTATGGCAAGTTTGAGATCAACGAGCAACAGTTCGCGTTGGTACATAATAATTTTAATAGCTTCCAGGCTGATATCTGATGAACAAAAGCATTTTCAAATATTACGCAATATTAGGAGCGCTGCTGTTGCTCTTCGCCGGCTGCGGGTCAAACAGGAAACAACTGAACGAGAGGGTGACTCTATGGCGGAATGATAAAATTCCATACGGTACTTTTTACGCATACGAAAACCTTTCATCGGTTTTTCCTGATGCAACGATCGTGGTTAGCAAAAAATCGCCAGACAGATTCAGAGGTCTCAATATCGGTGAAAGCACGGATGCTCCAGTTTCAAACGAAGGGTCGTCGGTCCATATCATTATCTCACCACAGGTTCAGCCAGACGAAGCCGAACTGAGAGCGCTCTTCAAATATATTGATGAGGGAAATCACATATTTATTTCTTCATTCAACATAAGTAAAGATCTGTTAGATAGCCTGCGTTTAAAAACAGCGGTATCTTCGGGATACTACAATGGTTCAGATTCTTTGCGGGTAAATATTACGAGTCCCGAAACATACGACTCATTAAATTTCAGTTATCCCGGGAAGGCCTACGACAATGCTTTTGTATCGGTAGATACCTCAATCACCAATATTTTAGGATGGGATGCACGGGGAGAAGTTAACTATGTCAGGATCACATATGAGAGTGGCGGTTCCATCAGCATTCATCTTGCCCCTATGGCGTTTACCAATTTTTTTCTTTTGCACAGAAATAACAAGCGATATTATGACAATGCGTTATCATACCTGCCAAACAATGTGGAGGTGGTAAAATGGGATGATTATTTCAGAAACAGGGCGCCAAGTAGAAACAAGGGCTTTTCTAAACTTGAACCCTTTCTTAATAATGATATCCTGAGGTGGGCTTTTTGGCTCGTTGTGGTACTATTCGCAATTATCTATTTATTTGAATCCAAGCGAAAACAAGCGATCGTGCCGGTTATCCCTCCTGTTAAGAATGCGTCGCTTGATTTTGTGAAAACGATTGGGCGGCTATATTTCCAAAGGAAAGATAACAAGAACCTTGCTCTCAAAATGTCGGCTCATTTCCTTGATAATGTCCGTAACAGGTATAACTTGCCGACCTCGGTATTAAATGATGAATTCGAGAATAAGCTTGCCTATAAAAGTGATTATGACAGAGCAGCTATTCACGACATTGTCTACACGATTAATACGCTTTCTGATCAACTTTCTGTGACGGATGAAGAATTGCTGGCCTTCAACGACAAATTGGAAAAATTTATAAAACACCACTAACAAGCCCATGGAAGAAAATATTTTTGAGCCCCGTACAGATTTACGTTCGTTCCAATCTTCAGTTCAAACGCTAAAGGAGGAACTCGGAAAGGTGATAGTAGGGCAGGAGCAGATGGTGGAATTATTATTGGCCGCAATGCTGGCCGATGGTCATGTTTTGATTGAAGGAGTTCCAGGTGTCGCAAAAACGCTTACGGCAAAATTGTTGAGCAAGAGCATTGCCGTTGGATTTTCCCGTATACAATTCACACCTGACCTGATGCCCAGCGACGTAATAGGCACTTCGATTTTCAATCCCAAAGAGTCAAGCTTTCAATTTAAGCAGGGCCCGATATTCAGTAATATTGTATTGATTGACGAGATAAACAGGGCGCCAGCAAAAACACAGGCTGCGTTGTTTGAGGTGATGGAAGAGCGACAGATTACGGTTGACGGACAAACCTACAGCCTTGCGCCTCCTTTTTTGGTCGTGGCAACGCAGAATCCTATTGAACAGGAAGGTACCTATCATTTGCCGGAGGCGCAGCTCGACCGGTTTCTTTTTAAGATTAATGTGACCTATCCAACCTTACACCAGGAATTCCAGGTATTGATGAATCATCATCAATCAAACCTGGAAAACATGATAAGTCTTGTTCATCCGGTGATTACACCACAGCAGATGGCCGCATTAAAAGTACAGGTACGGTCCATTGTTGTTGAGGAGAGGTTGATTAGTTTCATTACAACCATCGTCGCGAACACACGTAACCACAAATCCATTTATCTCGGCGCATCGCCAAGGGCATCCATCGGTATTCTCAATGGATCGAAAGCACTGGCAGCAATGCATGGGAGAGACTTTGTAACACCCGACGATATCATCTATGTAACTCCTGCTGTGCTTCGTCATCGCATTGTACTTACGCCGGAAAAGGAAATGGAAGGCACATCGACCGACGAAGTGATCACGCAGATCGTGCAGGGGATCGAAGTGCCACGGTGATGTGATGATGTGATGATAGCCAATTAGCCGATGGGAATTCAATGAACGGATGTGATGATTAGCCGATTAGCCAATTTTAAAATTTGAACATGTGAATTGCTTTTTATAATTCACTGTTAGAACAAAAAAAGAAAGTATTAAACAAACAGCCTATATGCCAGAAAGCCGATTCCCTGGCGAGCAGTATCAAACCGGGGGACACTACGAAATGAGTCAATCGGCTAATCGGCTAAACATCACATCGGCTCATCCGGATCAGAAATGGCAATAATCAAGAACTTTATCAAGCCTCTTTTCTTCTCCCGTCGTTTTTACTGGACGATGGTGGGTATTATAATTTTATTTGTCCTGTCATACTCATTGCCAGTATTGTTTCCAATTTCTCAACTGGTCTTGCTTGTATTTGCGCTATTGGTATTGCTGGATTACGTTATTCTTTTCTCGGGAGCTGGTCTTAACATGCATAGAATTTTGCCAGATACTTTTAGTAATGGAGATGAGAATAATGTAGAGATCGTAATAAAAAACAGGTATCCGTTCAAGGTCAGAATTAATGTAATTGATGAACTGCCTGAACAATTTCAGAAACGAAATTTTCTGCAGCCAGCAACCATTGGTGGTGTTGCAGAATTAAAAGTTTTATATTACTTACGCCCGGTAGAGCGTGGCGAATATCATTTTCATGACATCAATGCTTTTGTGAGGTCTCCCGTGGGCTTCGTGGTGAGAAGAATAAGGACCGAAACCCAACAGATGGTGAAGGTACTTCCCTCTTACCTGTCGCTCCGGCAATTCGAGTTGCTTGCTCACTCAAATAATCTTGCCGAAGCGGGTACAAGGAAGATCAGGAAGATTGGCGCCAGCCTGGAGTTCGAGCAGATTAAAGAATATGTTACCGGCGACGATATCCGCAGCATCAACTGGAAAGCAACAGCACGGAAAGGCGGGCAGCTGATGGTGAACAATTATACAGATGAACGAAGCCAGCAGGTGTATTGTGTTATCGATAAGGGAAGAGTAATGAAAATGCCCTTTGAAGAAATGACTTTGCTCGACTATGCCATTAATGCTACATTGATCTTATCAAAAGTAGCGTTGATTAAACAAGACAGGGCCGGGTTGTTGACGTTTGCGGAAGGTATCGGGCATTTTCTGCCGGCAAGTCGCAATGCCTCTCAAATGGGTAACATTCTTGAGACACTGTACAATCAGCAAACAAATTTTTTTGAAAGCAGCTATGAAAAACTGTATGCTTTAGTCCGTACACGGATTACGCAGCGTAGTCTGATTATCCTTTTTACAAACTTTGAATCTTTGTCGGGTCTACAAAGACAATTGCCATATATCCGTAGCATTGCAAGGAATCACCTCGTTGTGGTGGTATTTTTTGAGAACACTGAGTTGCGCCAGTTAACGGAATCGACAGCAGATAACATTGAATCGTTGTACATCAAAACGATTGCCGAGAAATTTGTGTATGAGAAAAAATTGATTGTAAAAGAATTGCAGCAGCACGGGATTTTCACAATTCTTACTGCTCCAAAAAACCTCACTGTAGATACAGTAAATAAATACCTGGAACTTAAAGCTCGCCAGGCGATATGAATGTTTACAACGAATTCTGTACAAGAAGAAGAGGCGTTTGCTTTCGTTCGCCACGAATTATCACGAATTATTCGTGGCAATTCGTGTAATTAGTGGCAAGATGTCCTGATTTGCATGTCTCCATAAATCATCGTCTCCACGACGCTGGAATTCGTGGCAAAAGCTTTTACTCATACCTTCGCACAAAAACAAAATTGTCCCAGGCAAAAAACGTATTTGAGGCAGGACAAATACTACTCATTGATAAACCTTACGAATGGACATCGTTTGATGTTGTTAGAAAACTGCGCGGCCTGATGAAAATCAAAAAGGTCGGTCACGCAGGAACTCTTGATCCACTGGCGACCGGATTGTTGATACTTTGCACCGGCGCCTATACTAAAAAGATCAATGAATATATGGCGCGGGAAAAAGAATATACAGGCACACTTGTTCTTGGGGCTACAACCCCAACATATGACCTGGAAAGTGTACCATCGGACTTCAAACCCTCCGACCACATAACAGGGGATGAGATACGCAATGCTACCGGGGCCTTTACTGGTGAGATCTTTCAAACTCCTCCAATTCATTCAGCGATTAAGAAAGATGGCAAGCGCTCGTATGAACTTGCGCGCCTTGGCGAAGAGATAAAATTAGAACCACGAAAAGTTTTTATTAAAGATTTTGCTATTACAGAAATTCAAAAACCGGCAGTGCAATTTCGTGTCGTATGTTCAACAGGAACTTATATAAGAAGTCTTGCCAATGATTACGGACAGGCTCTTGGCTGTGGCGCATACTTAAGTAGTTTATGTCGGACGAGAATCGGAAGATTTTTATTGAAGGATGCGCTGACTATCGAAGCGGCTTCTCAAATGATCATGCAAAAGCTGATTCAGAATGGATAACCTATCCCTAACTGGAACTGTCCTTCGAACAATTTGAAGTTGTAAAACCAACCATTCTGTATATCTGAATGGGCGGGGGTTTTCAATTGATAAGCCCAGTCAAGTCTTATTAGAAAAAAATCAAAGTCAAATCGTAAACTGGTGCCAGCGCCAATTGCAATATCCTGGTACACGCGACTCACGCTGAATTCAGCCCTGGGGTCTTCAATATTATTTGAATCGACTGTTCTTCCCCAAATATTTCCAACATCAACAAACAAGGCACTCCTCAATTTAATGCCCGCAATTGTGCCAAGATTAAAACGGTATTCAACATTCCCTTCCAACTGCATATCCCCGAATCTGTCAATTGCCAGAGTTGTATCATTTTTTTCTTCGTAGATATTACTCGAGCCGGGTCCCAATCGGCGTACAGGCCATGCACGCATGCTGTATGGACCGCCGGCAAAAAAGGCTTTGAAGAATGGCAGGTTATATTCCGGCTCGTTCCCGGTTTTTCCATATACATAACCATATCCTGCAAACGACCTGAAAGCCCATTCTGATTTCGGTTGCCTGATATAATGTTTGTATTCAATGTCCCCCTTAATAAACCTGCGCAGGTTTGCCGCTTCGAGACTCTTGATAAAACCAAATGCCAATCCGCTGCTTTCGACTCGGGCACGGTAAAAGGTAGAGCGGCTTTCAGTGATCTTTTGTTTGTTGTATATAAAAAAGGTACTGATAATAAGACCGCTGTTAAACGATTGTTTTAGTGATGGCACTTTTTTTTCAAGTGTCAAAAAACTATCAGTTTTTAAAACATCTGTCAACTCAACATTCATCGGGAACCATTGAAAAGTCTGATTTTTTTTTGTCCAGGAATATCCCAAAGATGCGTTTGCTGATTTCACTTCATACAAAACCCTTCGCTTAGTGTAAGAGGCATTGATATTTATGAGTGTTTTTGGATCTTCTGCATTTTTAAACCTGAAAGGCTTCAAAACTCTCGGTATCGAGACATTATGGGAAAGGATCGTTTGAACAGTTTGGAATTCACTTTTGCCCAGCTCTACTCCCAATCGCACGTTCGTGGTATTTTGTATACTTTCACGATACGCGTTTCGGTTACGAACGCCAACCACAAAGCCAAGCCCGAACAATGAGCCCGTTGTGAGGGCGTCGCTGACGTTACGACTCGTTTCAAAATCTATATTCAGGCTCTGTTTTTTCGCCGGATATAATCGGATCCTTGCATCCAGTAATGGCATCGAATCATATCTTTCGAACAGATCGATATCTACCTGTTGCCATGCTCCAAGGTTTGTGAAAGTGTTAATGGTCTTAAAGTAGTTGCTTTGTTTATAAATGTCACCAGGTCTTAACGTGATATTGCGTGCCACAAAAGGGAGTTTGAATTGCCTGGATGCGTAAAAAAAACTAATTCCGTTGACGACGGTGGAATCTTTCGAGCTCGCTGTTGTATCATCCATGATCGACATGTCCGGGTATACATCGACCTTACCAATATGAAACTTGTTTAGATACGTTGTATCCCGGCCGGTTCGTTGTTTGATGACAATAGTCATGGTCGGCTTTTCCCTACGTCGTCTTAATTCTTCCAGGAGAAGCGCCTGTTCAAATAGGTCTATGGTAGGATCAATTAAGGCTGCGACAACAGTATCGCGCTCCGCAAAAATATCCTCTTTCGAAATTTTGTAATAGCCGTTATCCCGGAATATACCAAGCAGTCGATCGATTTCGCCTGATATCCTTTGCAAAGAGTAGGGATCCCCCTTTTTCAACAAAGTTTTGTTCAGATTCTGAACAGCCAGTTTTTGTAGTTCCTGCGTTTCAAGGTCGTAGCCAATCGAATCAAGACGGAAAACCTTTCCTGGAGTTACAAAAAAATCGACCGTCACCCTGTATTGATCGCGGACGGTATCAATTTTAAACGTATCTGTAATGACAGGATTGAGATAGCCATTTGCACTCAAAAGCGCGGACATGAACGTTTTGCTTCGATCTACATTAATACTATCAAAAACCGGAGGCCTGGAAAGGCGGTTATAAAAAAATGGCGGTGCTATACCAATTGCGAGAACTGTTCTTACTTTTAAGCTATCATCCAATTGATTTTGCAGTCCAGCCTTAAGCTCCGCTTTTTTAGAGGCGGGTAAATCATTTTGAATGGTGATATTGGTTTTGTAAACAAAAGGCCTGAATTTCTGATATTTTTTCGGACTAGTACAGGAAGCTGCTATAATTAATAGCAATGACAGGGGGGCGATCCATCGGTGATATGCAAAAAAATTAACTTGCCGGCCGTCTGACATAAAGTTTAAAGGAAGTCCAATGTTGAATAAATTGAAGGTCAAATATATCCAAAGTTTAAGCCAGAAAAAATTAAGGGAAGAGAAAGGTTTGTTCGTTGCAGAAGGCCCGAAAATAGTGGAAGAGATCTTGGAGGCACCGAATGTACAGGCAATAGAGATCCTTGGTACCAGCGATTGGATTCGTCAAAACCTTCACTGGAAGCAGCGTTTAGGCAACAATGTTTTTGAAATCACTGATGAGGAACTTCATCGTATCTCATCACTACATACGCCAAACCAGGTGCTTGGATTGTTCACGCATCCTGTTTTTGGGCCGGTTGAAGCCGATAATAAAGTTTCGTTAATGCTTGATGCGATACAGGATCCCGGTAACCTTGGCACAATCGTTCGATGCGCTGATTGGTTTGGCGTGCAAAAGATCGTTTGTAGTACAGATTGTGTTGATGTATTCAATTCCAAGGTAGTTCAATCTACCATGGGAAGCATCTGTCGTGTTCAGGTGATTTACCAGGATTTGATCACTTTTATTGGTCACCATCCTACAATCGATGTATATGCCGCAACATTAAAAGGAAGGGATATCTCGAACCATCCAACGATTGAAAAAGGCATCATCCTGATTGGCAACGAATCCAAAGGTATCCGACCTGAGTTACTTGCCATGGTCAATCATCATATCACCATTTCCCGTAAAGGAAATGCCGAGTCATTGAATGCAGCAGTAGCCACAGGAATTATTTTGTCTCATTTGGTGAGATAGTTGGGAGAGGGGTGTCAGGAGTCTGGAGTCAGTGAAGATGGTGAATAGTGAATAAGATGGTTGAATAGTTGTGGCCAGTCATTAATGACATATTTTACTCTTCTTCCATTTTCAAATTTTAAAATTTTCAAATTTCCTATCGGAATTGTATCGCCGTAACAGGTTGTATCTTTTTCACAATGATAGTGGGAATAAGCAGTATCAGAAAACAAATAAGCAGTGTCCCTATATCTATCATCGCTACCTGCCACCATACAACATTTACTGCAGCCTGTGAAATATAGTAGGCATCTTCAGGTAACTTGATCAAGCCATATCGCTGTTGTAGCCAGCAAATGGCCAATCCCAGCAAATTTCCCAACAACAAGCCTATCGCTGTAATAATGATTCCATGGTACAAGAAAATTTTTTGTATTGTAAAGTCCTTTGCGCCGACCGCTTTTAGAATGCCGACCATTCGCGTTCGTTCAAGAACCAGGATAAGCAAACAGGTTATCAGGTTAAGTACTGCGATGCCGACCATAATTACCAGAACAATAATGATGGTCTTATCCTGCAATGCAAGCCAGTCGAAAATATTCGGATGAATTTGTTTAATAGTGCTGCTGTTTAGCCCGACGGGTATCTGGTAAAAAATATCGGCGTTCACCTGGTCCATCTGCCTGTAATCTTTTAAAAAGATTTCATATCCTCCGATTTGATTTTCATCCCAGTTATTGAGTCGCTGGATCAATTTCAAATCACCGATCGCGATCAGTTTGTCATACTCTTCAATACCCGTTTTATAAATGCCTGCTACCAGCAGTTTGCGTGGACGAGGAGCTGCGCCATTCGGTTGAATGAAATAAATCAGTACATGCTCGTTTACCTTAAGTTTTAGCTGATTCGCCGTTGAAGCCGATAAATTGATCTCATTACTGTAACCGCTATCTGTGAAACGGATCCATCTTCCGCTTACCAGGAAATTATCCAGGTTTTTGAAATTGTAATTTGATTCTACTCCCTTAAACAGGATTCCTTCGATCGTTTCAGAAGTTTTTAAAATGGCGTTCTTGGTAGCAAATGCCTGCACATTCCTGATCGACGGATATAGTTTGGCGAGGTTTGTAACGGAATCGTTTTTTTGAATGGGCGTTTCTTCCGCTATTGTTACCCGCGCCGTTTCATAATTCTGCACCTGTATATGTCCCCAGAAGCTGAATACTTTTTGACTGATCGTTTGTTGAAATCCGCTCGCGAAAGCAATGGTGACGATCATTACGCTAACGCTAATGATCGTTGCTGCAATTGAAAGCCGTATCACAAATCGCGAAAATGATTTTTCCTGGTTAAAGGCAATTCTTCGCGCGATAAAGCTGGCAACATTCAAACGGCATGGTTTTAGTGCCCAAAAATAGCCGCTGTAACTTTAACTCTGAACTTTTTTATGATTTTATATAGAAACCTTGCGTACTTGTTGTAATATTATCACATCTGACGTACATGAAATATTCTCTGCTACTATTGTTGGTGATGATGTCGGTATTCGGAATGGGACAGATTCCAGACGCGGTATATTCTGACAGGATCAAAACCGTTCAATTGTACCCTTATGGCAATCAGTTGGGATATCCCATTATAAGACTGAATAGTGCCGAACAACTTGAATTGCATTTTGATGACCTCGATGGCAACGTCAAAAATTATTCCTACACCTTTCAATTATGCAATGCCGATTGGACACCGGCGATTCTTAGTCATTTCGATTTCATAAAGGGATTCTCGCAGGTGAGAGTTAATACCTATCGCATCTCTTCGATTGCCTTCACAAAATATACTCACTACCAGGCAATAGTTCCAGACAGGAACTGTGTTCCTTCCCGTTCCGGAAATTATATACTGAAAGTTTTTTTGAATGGGGACACTTCCAAACTTGTTATCAGCAAAAGAATGATGGTTGTGCAGGAATTATCTTCCGTCCAGGCCGACGTACAGCAACCTTTCAATGGCCAGGTATTCCGCACACATCAAAAGGTCCAGTTTCGGGTTAATTTGAATGAACAATTGGATGTCGCGAATGCCATTCAGCAAATAAAGGTTGTGATCATGCAGAATAACCGTTGGGATAATGCAGTTATGGATCTACGTCCTACTTTTTTTTCGAGAAAAACTTTGGAATACAACACAGAGAATGACGCTGTTTTCCCATCAGGAAAGGAGTGGCGGTGGGTAGATCTTCGCAGCTTTCGGTTGCAGAGTGATAGAATTGCGAACGCGAAATATTCAAAAACGGCCACTGACATTTTCGTAAAGCCTGAGACGGAGCGAAAAGAGCAGCGCTTTAACTTTTACCGCGACGCCAATGGAACGTACACTATTGAGCCAAGTGAAAATATTAACCCTCTATGGCAAGCCGATTACGCCACCGTTAATTTTACTTTCGTACCGCCGGGCAATG
>DAINQQ010000197.1:0-10625 GCA_036742645.1 Flavitalea sp. | reverse complement strand
TTATTATGGTAATAAAAAAACCTCGGGTCTTTCAATAGCCACGACGATGGATATGGGCATTATCCGCGACCTGTTTTCAAACCTGATAAAGGCGAGCAACATCCTCGGGATTGATGCGCTATTTCGTGACAGCCTGCAACATGCGATGGATAAGCTGTATCCATTTTCCGTTGGCAAACAAGGACAGTTACAGGAATGGTACATGGATTTTGAAGATGTTGATCCGCATCACAGGCATGTTTCCCATTTGTATGCACTTCATCCGGCGAATTTGATATCCGTTGTAAAGACGCCCGAACTCGCGAGGGCCGCTAAACGAACGCTTGAAATAAGGGGTGATGAGGGCACCGGCTGGAGTCTCGCCTGGAAAGTAAATTTCTGGGCCCGTCTGCACGACGGCAATCATGCGTACCGACTGTACCGCAATCTTATGAGGTTAACAAAAGAAAATAATACCAACTACAACCGCGGTGGCGGCGCATATCCAAACCTGTTTGATGCGCATCCGCCATTTCAGATCGACGGAAACTTTGCGGGCACTGCCGGTGTTGTTGAAATGTTGTTGCAGAGCCAGGATGGAGATGTAAATCTTTTGCCTGCACTTCCCGATGCCTGGAAACAAGGCTCGGTGAAAGGCTTCGTGGCACGCGGTGGATTTGTTATTGATATGGACTGGCAGGATGGTCGTTTGAAAAATGCAGAAATTTTCTCAAGAATAGGAGGCGATTGCATTGTGAGAACAAATGTTCCTGTTATCGTTGAAAGAGTAAATTTTATTTCAAAGCGTTCGCAGGTTGGCTATCTTTCATCTTTCAAAACAGAAAAGGGCAAGAGATATATTCTTAGAAGTCGATAAAAAGCTAGCTCTACTTTTTGTCCTTCATGCTGTTCGTTGTGTTTGTGAACCCGCTTGCTATCTGGTGAAGGTGTTTACCTAGAACACAACGAATAAAACAAGGAACACAAAGCAATTCCGAGAACACCTGTATAAGAAAACAAAAAAGGATTAAAACATGAACCGATATTGCCTGGCTTTAGACCTTATTGATGATCCCAGGTTGATTGCAGAATACGAGCATTGGCACAAAGCCGAAAATGCACGGCCTGGGATAAAAAAAAGTATCTCCGACAGTGGCATTCTCAATATGGAGATATATCGCACCGGAAACCGCTTATTCATGATCATGGAAACAACAGAGGATTTTAGCTTCGAGAAAAAATCTTCGATGGACGCCGCAAACCCAAAAGTGCAGGAATGGGAAGAGTTTACATGGAAATTCCAGCAGCCGCTACCCTGGGCAAAAGCCGGCGAAAAATGGATCCTAATGGAAAAGATTTTCCAACTTTAAGTTTAGAAGACAAGCTAAACTATTAAGTCTGTTTTCCATGAGAATGAAAATATGAACGCGAAGATTTCTTTGCAAATCTTTGCGTTGTCCTCTGCAGAGGTTGCACGAAAGCTGAACGATATTTTCTTATGACCCGACAATTATTGTATACTATGCCATGTGATGCCTATATTCTATGTGCCTATGTGGTAAAAAATAGTTCAATTGAATACTATGAACAAAGTTCGCTGGGGCATATTAAGTACTGCTAAAATTGCCCGGGAGAAAGTGATCCCGGCGATGCAGGCGGGTGAATTTTGCGAGATCGTAGCGATCGCTTCTGCAAATAAAGAACGGGCAGCCGCAGAATCAACTCGTCTCCGCATACCGAAATTTTATGGTTCTTATGAGCAGATGCTTGGTGATCCTGACATCGATGCCGTGTATATTCCACTACCCAACCAAATGCACATTGAATGGTCGATTAAGGCTTTGGACGCAGATAAACATGTGCTATGCGAAAAACCGATCGGCCTATCTTCTATGGAAGCTGAAAAACTGTTGAAGGCTGCAAAGCAAAAGCCCCATCTAAAGATCATGGAGGCTTTTATGTATCGCTTCCATCCACAATGGCAGCGGGCAAAAAAACTGGTGGTTGATGGTGTGATAGGAGAGCTCAAAACAATTCAATCTTTTTTCTCGTACTATAACGTTGACCCAAACAACATACGCAATCAAAAAGAGGCTGGTGGTGGAGGGATGATGGACATCGGCTGCTATTGTATTTCTGTAGCACGCTTTATTTTTGGCCGAGAACCCGAAAGAGTTTTGGGGAATGTCGAATTTGATCCTGTTATGAAGACAGACCGTCTCGCTTCAGCAATACTGGATTTCGGTGGCCCCACTTCCACGTTCACCTGCTCCACCCAGTTAGCTCCCTATCAAAGAGTGAACATACTGGGTACTGACGCACGAATTGAGCTTGAAATTCCGTTCAATGCCCCACCTGACAAGTCTACCAGGATCTGGCTTCATTCCAAAAAAGGAAGTGAAGAGATTCTCTTTGACCTAGTTGATCAATATACGATTCAGGGTGACCTTTTCTCAAAAGCTATTTTAGAAAACACACCTGTTCCGACGCCGCTTGAGGATGCCGTCAATAATATGAAGATTATCGAACTGATTTTTGAGAGTTCGATGAACGGAACGTGGAAGAACGTTAATTACTAACGTGTATCCTTCGGGCAGATGATCGCAGGATATTTTCCACAATGCTGCTTTGCTACAATCGATTGCGTCATGATTCCAAAGCGAATACGAAAACGCATTTACCTTAGGAGGGTCTTTCAGTCAGAAATTCAAATGTTCGTGATCCGAAAATAGTGTAACATGAAAGTTTCTCAAGTCGCCGTCATCTGTACAGCATTACTTTTCTCATCTCATTCCTTTTCGCAAATCGGCAAAAGATTTCCATCCGAACGTAAGGTCGTCAAAGATCCGGTTACAGGGACTAAATCTCAGGACCCGGGAAATGATCATCGCCGGGCAAACGCGTAGTGGTAGCGGTCTTTGGCATGTTCACGGCTCACCTGACAGGAGGTGGGCCGTCGGTGACGACTTTTCACGTAATCTTTACCTCATTGATCGCAACTCGAGAGAAATTGATTCTTTTATCTGCCGGACATAAAACAACCGCCGCAGATCACCCTCATCCAACGTTTAGCACCGGATGGAACCAAGATCCAGATTCAATCAGCGATGTTATCAGAAGACAACAGGTCGATGAATATCTGTATTATACCCGTGCCCGAACAATGGTTGAAGAGGAAATATGGAAACTGGCGTGTGATGTATGATGTATGTGTTAGAAGTAGGAAGTAGGAGTTAGAAGCATGAACAAGGTACGGCCTGATGACTAATTGCATAATCGCACACTAACCCATTGGGCTAATCAGCGTATCCGCGCATCCGCTCATCGTATCTCGACGGCTAAGGTTTATACCTGTCAATCGCAAATGATTGGATGACCAAATCGGCAAAACCATCTTCTGCATTGTTATCCAAAAGTGCAAAATTGAACTTTGCTACTTCTTTTAAATTTAACGGTTCAATTCCCCCCTTGAAGGAGGAAAAATGAACTGTCACACTCGTGAAACTATTGCAAGGCGGGAGCAGAACATGATTATGTACGCCCCCATGAACACCTGCTTGCCGCAATTGTAACACGACCGTTTGGTTTGCCTTGTATTTTATTTTTATGTATTTGCTCCCGCTCAGGTCGACAGGCCGGGCTTCTGCATTGGGAGCTGACAAAGCACTTATGGGGGTATAAATTTCTCCATATCCTTTTACCTTAAATCTCGCATGCACCACGGTTTTTCCTCCTTCCATTGTAAGACCATTCTTCCCTCTCTGGGGTAAAAGTTGCACCGTAGCGGAATCCCGACCGGTTATCCAAACGCTAAAACCATTCATGGATAATGGATTGCTCCCGGTGGATTGTGAGTGCGCCTGCTCGAAGAAACAAAACAGGAAATTCATTGGAAGAAAAATCTGGTATAAGCGCATGTCTGGTTTTTGTGCGGGAGATTAATCATCGTGGTGATGAACGATTAACAATGCATCTAAGCCCAATTCCAAAAAAGATTGATATTCATCATGTACTGAGCTTTCAAACCTGAATTTCCCTAAAAAACACGATCTTACAAACTCTTTACAGGTTTAATTTTAGACGTTGCATGCAGCACATGACAGATCATGGGGCTCATTAGATTAAGTTCTCATGAAGTTTGAAGCGATCACCATAAAGGATATAGCCAGAGCACTGGGTTTGTCTACCTCGACGGTATCCAGGGCTTTGCGAGACAGTTACCAGATCAGCCCGGAAACAAAGAAACTGGTATTAGAGTATGCTAAAAAGATAAACTATAGCCCCAACCCCATCGCACTAAGCTTAAAAGAGAAGAGAAGCCGATCAATTGGTGTTATTGTTTGCGAAATCGCTAATAGTTTTTTTTCCCAGACGATTGATGGAATTGAATCTATTGCCTATGATCGCGGGTATAATGTAATCATTACTCAAAGTCATGAGTCCTATGAACGCGAGGTTAATGACCTGCAGTTTCTCGCATCCCGGTCTATTGACGGTCTCCTGATTTCCGTATCGTCTGAAACAAAGAATTTCGAGCATTTAATGCACCTCAAGAATAAAGGATTGCCGATCGTATTCTTCGATAGGATCATTGACAACCTTGAGACGCACAAGGTGATGGTCAACAACTTCAAGGGTTCATATGACGCCACCTCTCATTTGATCAAAAATGGATATAAGCATATTGCGCATTTGGCAAACTCTGAGAGCCTGTCCATTACCAGGGAAAGAGTTGCTGGATATTGTGAGGCTTTGAAAGATCATGGGATCGATATTGTCGAATCGAATATTAAACACTGCGCTCATGGAGGAATGATATACCAGGAAGTGGAAGAAGCGCTTGATCAAATAATGAAAAGTGATAAATTACCGCAGGCTGTTTTCGCGGCTGGTGATAAATTAACCACAGGTTTTTTAAGATACTTCAAAGCAAAAGGAATCAAGGTACCTGAGGAAATCGCGGTTGCTGGATTTTCCAATCTCGATCTCACCGATCTCCTAAATCCATCGCTAACAGTAGTACGCCAACCTGCTTTTGAAATGGGCAAAGCTGCAGCAGATCTTCTTTTGAGCCAGGTTGAAAGCAAACGACCGATAAATACTTTTCAAAAGATAATACTTGAGCCTGAGTTACTTATCAGGGACTCTTCTGGTGGGAAGAAAAAAGGAACGCCCTTCGCCCCGCTAAAGGGTGGTATATCGTATTCGCCCCCTTAAAAAAAGTGATCAGCGATTAGCCCAATGCTCTGTCCAGGTGTACATAACCACCATCAACATGAATGAGTTGACCCGTCGTATGGCTTGACTTTTCAGACAATAAAAACGCAACGGTATTTGCAATCTCCTCCGGATCTGTCATTCGATTTTCGAACGGTATTTTGGAAACTATCTCCTTTAACTTTTCGTCCGGATTCGGAAGCGTTTTGATCCAACTTTCGTATAATGGTGTCCAGGATTCTGCTACCACTACAGCATTAACCCTGATACTATATTTTAATAACTCCACAGCCCATTCACGAGTGAGCGCATTACGTCCACCATTAGCTGCAGCGTAGGCAGACGTACCACCCTGCCCCGTTTCAGCCGTTTTCGAAGTAATATTTACTATCGCGCCTTTTGTTTTTTTCAACTCGGGTAACGCGAAATGAGCCACGAGGTAATAATGGACCAGGTTTTTATGAAGTGATCCCATAAACGTTTCGTACGATCCGTTTTCAAGATTCACTCCATCATTTACCCCGGCATTGTTCACCAGGCCATCAATTCGTCCGGCCTTTTCGAGAATTGTGTCAACTGCTTTCTTGCATTCTTCAGGACGTGTGAGTTCGGCTGCAACCTGGAACGCTGTTCCCCCTGAAGACTGTATCCCCTTAACCACTTTTAGATTATCTGCTTCATTACGTCCAACAATAAATGGAATGGCGCTTTCTTTAGCCAGAACTTCTGCAATAGCCTGTCCTATTCCTTTTGCTCCACCAGTTACAATAATCACTTTACCTTTTAGCCGGAGATCCATAATGAGTGGAGTTTAAATTGATTTTGAATATGCGCGTGCAGTTTGCTTACTCGTCCCCAGACCATCAATTCCTAACTCTATCACATCACCTGCTTTAATATAAATGGGGTTCGGTTTCTGACCTAGTCCAACACCGGCAGGTGTTCCTGTTGAAATGATATCACCGGGTAGCAAACTCATAAATTGGCTTAGGTAGGATACGAGGAAGGGAATTTTGAAGGCAAGATTGCTTGTACTACCGTCCTGCATCGTATTCCCATTAACAGTTAACCATAAGCGAAGGTTATCCAGATCATTTAATTCGTCGGGCGTTGCCATCCATGGGCCAAGTGGAGCGAAGCTGTCGCAACTTTTTCCTTTTACCCATTGCCCTCCTCTTTCTAATTGAAATTCGCGTTCGCTGTAGTCGTTATGCAGACAATAGCCGGCGACATAATCAAGTGCATCCTTCTCCTCAACGTAGGAAGCCTTCTTTCCGATGATTACAGCAAGCTCCACTTCCCAATCGGTCTTCGTACTATTTTTTGGGATGATCAAATCGTCGTTGGGTCCAACAAGTGACGATGTAGCCTTAAAAAAAACAACTGGTTCCTTTGGCAACTGCATATTGCTTTCTGCAGCATGGTCCGCGTAATTAAGGCCGATGCAGACGATCTTTGATGGCCTGTTTATAGGTGATGCCCACCTTACACCAGGGTCTACCTCAGGTAAGAAATCGGATCGGTTTAGAATCTTACTTAATTCATCCAATCCATTTTTGGTAAAAAATTGTTCGTCGTAATCGTTGAATTTATCGGAGAGGTCGTAGCGTTTTTCATTTCGATAAATTCCCGGCTTCTCGTTTCCAGGCTCTCCATATCTGATAAGCTTCATGTGATGTATTTTCTAGGTATTTAATTTAATGAATCCTCCGTCAATGGGGTAGTCACACCCTGTGATGAAAGATGCTTCATTACTACAGAGGTATAATGCGAGATAAGCGATCTCAATCGGTTTTCCCATCCTGCCAATCGGTTGTGATTTAGATAATTTTTCAAACATTTCCTCTTCCTTACCAGCATAATTTTTCTTGAGGAAACCATCTACAAACGGCGTATGAACCCTTGCCGGCGATATTGAATTACACCGTATATTATCATGAAGATAATCCCTGGCAACAGACAATGTCATCGCCATCACAGCGCCTTTTGCAGTACTGTAGGCAAACCTGTCGGTCAGTCCAACCTGTGCTGCAACGGATCCCATATTGAGCACTATTCCGCCACCTTTTTTTTGAAATAGGGGAATTGCGGCAAATATGCAATTGTATACTCCTTTGACATTTACATTCATCACGCGATCAAAATCCCCTTCGGGTGTATTATCAGCGCGACCAACATGTGCGATACCGGCGTTATTAATCAATATATCGATGACACCTATGGTGTCGAACAGAGAAAGCACTTCTTTTTGATTCGCAACATTACAAATATGTGCGGTTGCCTTTCCACCGCCTGCCTCTATCTGCTCCACAGTACTATTGGCATTGGCAGCATCTAATTCGAGAATATGTACATGCGATCCCTGTTTTGCAAACAATTCAGAAATAGCCCGACCGATGCCGCTTCCGCCACCAGTGATCACAGTAGCTTTCCCATCTAATCGAAACATATTCCTTAAGCGTTTTTTATTTTATATCCTTTCATTCCATAATACAAAACAACCAAAAAGCAAAGAAGAGGTACGATGTAGGCAGTTTGCATACTACCTGTTTTATCAGAAATATAACCCATGGCCAGAGGAAGAATGGCGCCGCCAACAATCGACATGACTAAAAACGACGACGCTATCTTTGATTCTTCGCCGAGCCCTTTGATGCCTAAGGCAAAAATTGTTGGGAACATGATCGACATAAAAAATGGAACTCCAAGAACTGCATATACTGCAATATTGCCCTTAGTAAGCAAAGCTATCGCGAGCAACAGGATACATATCAAGGAATAAAGAGACAACAGTTTTGCCGGTTTGATATATCTCATGAAAAAAGTTCCGGAAAAACGACCAACCATAAAACCTACCATCGCTATAGAACCCCACCAAAGTGCGGCGTCTTTCTCAGGCAAATTCATCACAAATCGTGAAAAACGGATGAAGAAGCTTCCTACGCAAACCTGTGCACCGACATAAAAAAATTGTGCGATCACTGCCCATGTAACATGACTATGCCGGAATATCTTCATCGAAAATGATTTTGTCTCTTCCGCCGAATCATCTTCCTTGATCTCTGGAATATGTGTAATAAAAAATAGAATGGTTACAAGCAACACTACACCAGCTATAATCATATATGGAATTTTAACAGCGCCGGCTTCAAAATTTAGGTAGTCATTCAATTGTTGCGGAGACATTTGTTTCAACTGCGCAGGGGTGTGCTCAATGCCTGACAGGATAAACTGGCCACCAACGATCGGCGCCAGGAAAGCCCCTACTCCATTGAAGGACTGAGCAAAGTTTAACCGCTGCTCAGAAGTTTCTTTGGATCCCAGTTTCGTGATATATGGGTTGGCAACTGTTTCAAGAAAAGTGGCACCACTGGCAATAATGAACAATGCTATCAAAAAAAATATATAACTGCGCCCCGAAGCTGCAGGAACAAATAACAATGTTCCAATTCCATACAACAACAGCCCCAAAAGAATGCCTTTTTTGTATCCGAATTTGTGCATGAACCATCCGGCCGGTAACGCCATCAGGAAGTAACCAAGATACACAGCCGAATCTATGAGGGCTGATTGCGTATCGCTCAACTGGCAGGCTTTTTTCAAATGCGGAATAAGTATGGGATTGAGATTATGCAAAAAAGCCCACAAAAAAAACAGTGATGTTACGAGAATAAAAGGTAGAAGGAACTGATTGGAACTTTGTTGGGAAACGGCTTTTAGGTTTGTTTGTGATACAGCCATCTTGTGAATAGTAGTTAAGATTAACGGAAAGAAAATCTTTAGCTTTTCTGAAACCTCTTATACATTGACCATCTTCATTCGTGGTACCAGGAAATGCATCATCAGCCATCCAAGAAGGTATGACAATCCACAAAATATGAATACGATCATATATCCAGTTTGGATATTTCCCAGGGCTTTGTAATCATCCAATAACCAACCTGCAGATTTGGAAACCAGGATGCCTCCTAATCCACCGGCCATGCCGCCGATACCTGTAACCGATCCAACGGCTTTTTTTGGGAACATATCGGACACGGTTGTAAAAATATTCGCACTCCATGCCTGGTGTGCTGCCGCTGCGAAGCCGATGATTGAAATAACTGTCCACATTCCCAGCGATGTTCCGAACAATTGTGCCGTAACTACGGGCAGGGCACAGATTGCATAGATGAGCATTGCAGTCTTCCGTGCCCTGAAAACCGGCCAGCCATTCTTGATAAAATACATTGGCAACCAGCCGCCGAATATGCTTCCAAATGCAGCGATCGTATACACCAATGCCACAGGAATAGCGATCTGGGTTTTGCCTAAGCCGTATTGTTCATTTAAAAAATCAGGCAGCCAGAATAAATAAAACCACCATACGCCATCGGTCAAAAACTTACCAATCGCAAAAGCCCACGTCTGGTTGAAACCTAACAATTTTCCCCACGAGGCTCTGCCTGTGTCTGCCTCCTGATCTGATTCCTTCACCTCGTCTTTATCGCTATGTATATAATCGTACTCTGGTTTTTTTAATCTTTTCTGCTTTGAAGGAATTTCATACAACCAAAACCAAAAAATCAGCCAGATTAATCCGATTGCACCGGTAAGAATAAATGCCCATCTCCAGTTTAACGCATCTGCAATAAACGGAACAGTTAAAGGAGCGATGATTGCCCCGATGTTAGTTCCCGAATTGAATATACCGGTGGCGAGTGCACGTTCTTTTTTCGGAAACCATTCGGCCGTCGCTTTAATGGCCGCTGGGAAGTTTCCTGATTCTGTTACACCAAGGAACGCACGTGCAACAAAAAAACCTCCGGTGCTCTTAACCAGGGAATGACCGATTGCTGCTATGCTCCAGGTAATGAGTGAGAGAGCGTATCCCATTTTTGTTCCCAAACGGTCGATCAACCTTCCTACTCCAAACATGGCAATTGCGTATGAAAGCTGAAAGGCGACAGTGATATTCGCATAGTCTGTTTTTGTCCAGCCAAATTCAGCGTCTAGATCTTCCTTAACAAGGCTTATAACTTGTCTGTCCAGGTAATTGATAGTTGTAGCAAAAAAAACAAGAGCGCAGATAGTCCAGCGGTATTTACCTATGGCATTTTGTTGCATTCGTTATCGTTATGGGTTTAGAATCGTTATGGCCTGATAGATTTGATGATGCCGATTGCCTCCTTTGTTAGTTCTTCAATTTTGGCATAGTCTTTTTGCTCCAGCAGTTGCTTACTGATCAGTTTACTTCCCATTCCCACGGCACAAACACCCGCTTTGAACCATCCCGAAATATTTTCCTTATCTAAATCTACACCACCCGTGGGCATAAACAAGAGGTTAGGAAAAAGCTCCTTCACTGCACTTAAAAAAGAAGGACCTAAAATATTTCCGGGAAATAACTTAATCATTTTAGCACCTAACTGTTCGCCCCTGATAATTTC
>DAINQQ010000196.1:0-10644 GCA_036742645.1 Flavitalea sp. | reverse complement strand
TTCGCTCATTGTATTCCGGAAGCATATCGAGCGTAACGATATCAAACAGCCCATCGTTGTTCAAATCGGCTGCATCGGTTCCCATGCTTGAATAACATTGATGTTGAATTGATCTTTCGATACAATTGGTGAAAGTTCCATTCCGATTGTTCAGCCACAATTCATCATTCGATAAAAAATCGTTGGCCACGTAGATGTCCGGCCATCCATCGTTGTTAAAATCACTTGCTACGACACCAAGGCCATAACCATCTTCCCTGATTCCTGCCTCCAATGATACGTCCTTAAAAACTGGGTGACCGACACCTGACGAATCCTGGTCGTTCCTATAAAGTTTATCATTTGCTGGTGACCGTCCGGACCTGTCGCGTGGAAATATGATGTTGGTATTTATATTGCCTAACAGGTAATTCGCCAGGTACATGTCGAGATCACCATCTTTATCATAATCAAAAAAAACTGCCTGGGACGAGTACCCCATATCTGCCAGGCCATAGCTTACAGCTTCTTCCTTGAATGTGAGATCCCGCTGGTTAATGAAGAGTAGATTTTTAGACCGGTTGATCAGGTTCTTTCCGAACACACATACATAGATGTCATCAAATCCATCATTGTTTATGTCGACAACACTAACGCCAGTGGCCCATACATCTGTAACAAGCCCTGCCTTCTCAGTTACATCATCGTACTTGTTGTCTCCTTCATTGATATAGAGCCGGCAACTTGTCTGATTGCCCGAAAAAAAGATATCTTTTAATCCATCGTTATTGAAATCACCGATACCTACTCCTCCGCCCATGTAACCAAATTCATTGATAAACGAGTGAGAAGAATCACTATCATTAATATCGTTACTGAAATGAATGCCTGACTTCGCAGCGCTTAATTGCGTAAACAAGCTATCATCTCTCTTATGTTTGCAATAAGCGAGAAATAGAAAAGCAAAAAGTGAAGTAAAAAAAATAGAACAATAAAATTTCATAGTTTATCAAAATATTCTCATGCAGGTTTGCAAGTTAGGATTCTTATAAAAATTAATTTTTAGAATGAGCTATTCATGCAAAGGGAATCGCAAAAAAATAGAGGCTATTTAGCCTCTATTTTAAAAGAAAGTATGTCGTTTACTTCAGTAACGGATTTGCAGAAGTCTCTGCAGATGGAATGGGGAATAAATCGACCTGTCCTGCCTTTGGATCAGTCATTATAGATGGGAAATACCCTTTCTTTCTCCACCTTAAAATATCAATACTGGCAACTTCCTCAGCAGCTAACTCAACGGCCCTCTCATGCATGACTGCTCTGAGAGCGCCATTTTTTGAGGTAAGTACGACGGCAGGCATATTTACACTTGGACGAGCACGAACCATATTAATATAGGCTGCTGCTTGAGCGGGAGTTCCAACTTCCGCCTCACATTCTGCCAGCATAAGGAGAACATCGGCATAACGAATCACACGCTGATTAACCCCACCCGGATGGAAGCCATTATCATCCCAGTCATATATTGAATATTTACGGAATATTCTTTTTAGCGCTACACCATTCCTTGTGCTGGGATCAACGTTAAAGTCAGCAGCAGTAAGGACCTTCCCAGGTGCAGTGCCTCCCTTAGTCAAAATCTTGTCTCCAACTTCAAGAATAGTAAATTTATATCTGGGATCATTAGCTTCAAATTCATTTAGCAATCGATCAGAGGGGATTACATTTCCCCAAACGATTCCATACTCCTGGTTACGTACGGTACTTACCGGGTTTGTAGCACCTTCTCCATTATAACCCCAGTTAAAATTGTTGTCACCCTTATCAACAAAAGCTACTTCAAATACAGATTCTGAGTTGAATTCATGACCATCCGTCACTTTTGCAGTACCGCTAAAAATATCGCCATCAAAATTATCAGAATAGTTAGCAACAAGAGAATACTTCCCGGAGTTCACAACTTGCAGAAGAGCGGTTTTTGCAGCTGCATAATCGCCTTTCTGCATTTGAACTTTGCCTAATAAAGCATTTGCTGCACCTTTTGTGGCTCGTCCGAGTTGTGAAGAGATCTCCGGCAATTTTTGAACAGCCTCGGTCAGATCACTTATAATCAGTGCATAAATCTCGGCAGCAGGCGATTTACCTTTGTAGCCAGTAGCAGACGTCGCTGTCTCTGAATAAAGTGGAACATCGCCCCATTGTGATACCAATTCGAAATAAGCCCAGGCTCTTAAGAATTTAGACTCGCCAACCAATCGGTCTCTGAGAGCCACATCATCGGTGACATTCGGTGCATAAGAAAGAATCTGGTTTGCCCTGTTAATCATGGTATAAGAACCTCTCCATACATCGGTAATTACTGAATTAGATGGTGCAGGAGCAGGTTGTTTTAACAACTCTGCTCTGGGTGCTTCCAACTGCGCACCACCTGCCCAGGTTTCACCACCTCTCATATCATGCGTAAAGAACCATTCTCTACCGACAAGTTGTGCCGAACGTAGGTTGGAATAGATAGCATTTACTCCATTCTGCAATTCTGCTGCAGTTTTGAAATAACTTTCAGTTGTTGGGTTATTTTGATCGAGTATATCCAATTTTTTATCACAGGCAATTATGCAGGTAAATGCCAGTAGACCTGCAATTGCTAGTTTGTCTATTTTTAGTTTCATAATCTGTATTTTATTGTCCACTAAAGTTGACTTTTGCTTTTAGAAATTCACCTGAATACCCACCTGGTAGGCCTTTGGCTGAGGATAGACGGCAAAGTCAATACCGTTGGTCAATGATGAATTAGGTGTTCTGTTACCTACCTCCGGATCATATCCACTGTAACTTGTAAAAGTCAGGATATTTTGAGCGGCGACATAAATACGGAAGCTGCTCACTACACCTCTTGTCAACGATTGTAAAGAGGAAGCAGGAATACTGTAACCCAGCGCTATATTTTTTAGGCGCAGATAAGAGCCATCCTCAAGGAAGCGGGTGGAAGGACGAGCGTTTTGATTTGGATCTGAAGAAATAGCACGAGGAACATCAGTATTCTTATTGGTTGGTGTCCAGGCATTCAATACTTGTGTTCCGGCATTAAAGAAACGAACCATGCCTTCAGTAATTACGCGGGTAGCGTTGTAGATTTTATTTCCTTGCACACCCTGAAAGAAAATAGATGCGTCAAAATTCTTATAGTTGGCTCCAACGGTTAATGCATAAGTAAACTTAGGAATGAAGCTTCCCAAAAACTGGCGATCTTTCAAATCAACGACGCCATCATTATTTGTGTCCTGAAATTTAAGATCACCAGCAAACGTACCGGCAGTTTGCGTAGCATGACGACTAACCTCTGAAGCGTCCTGGAAGATACCCTCTACTACCCAACCATAGAAGGACTGAATTGGTTGGCCAACAGCTGTATTTGTAATAGGGTAAGCACCAAAATCGGCATCCGCTCCAGCCTCAATATTTGTAACACCTTCCGATAATTCGACTACTTCATTTGTAATAATGCTCAGGTTACCACTGGCATTCCACTTTAAATCGCCTACTCGTTGATTATATCCTAACTGTATTTCAAAGCCGTTGTTTTTCATAGAAGCAACGTTTTGGGGTACAGTATTGTTAATAAAGCCCATAGAAGGAGGAAGAGGCACGCTTAAAATTAAGTTATCGGTTTTGCGTTGAAAATACTCAGCCGATAAAGTAAACTTGTTGCTCAATAATCCTAAGTCCAGGCCTATATTCAATTGCTTGGTTTTTTCCCATTCCAACTCCGGATTTCCCAATCTGTTAATGGAGGAAGCAGGACCACTGGGAATTGAATTTCCAAAAGGATAATAAGCACTGTTAGCATCAACACTAACTAACCAGGGATAGTTCCCTAGTACCGTTCCATTAAGCCCGGTAAGCCCATAACCGACTCTTAATTTTAACTCAGAAATTTTCGTTTGATTTTGCATGAAGCTTTCCTGGTCAATTCTCCAACCTATAGAACCAGAAGGGAAGGTCGCCCATTTTTTACCAGGCGCCCATACCGAAAGACCATCGCGGCGAACAGCACCACTCAACAAATATTTACCCTTGAAATCGTAATTGACACGGCCAAGTAGAGATATTAAGTTGTTTTCACCTACAAGCGTTTGAACGGATACATTGGTGGCATTGTTTAATGTTTTAAGGTCATTAGATGCCTGGTTGCCTTTTCCATTCTCCTGGGTTGTTTTTTGGCCCTGGTGCTCGAATACGGCTATCGCATTGATGTGATGATCTCCAAAGTTTTTATCAAATGAAAGTTGCTCTGTAAACAATAGTACATTAGAGATATATCGGTTATTTGTAATAGTAGCCTGGGTGGCACTTGAACCGGCAATGGTTCCATTATCATTGTAAATAGGCTGGAAAATATACGTTAATCCGTTGGCGTAATCCACACCAAATGTTGAACGGAATCTTAACCATTTAGTGAAATTGATTTCCAAAAAAGCCGTTCCTAAAACCTTTGTTGTTTTTCTGTTACCAGGATTTTTTAACTCTGCATCTTCCACTGGGTTTGTAGGGTCGCCACCGTCTAAAACACTATTTACACCCCTGTAACCACCATTTGAGGTGGGGTCATAAACCGGCATGTGAGGCATTATCCTGATCACATTCACTAAATTTGTTCTCGAACCAGTTTCATTATTGTCGAAACGCTGATCGCCATAGGCAACATATAAATTCTGACCAAAGGTGAATACCTTGCTGATAATATGATCGGAGTTTATCCGAAAATTATAACGGCGATACCCAACGCTCGGAGCGGTGCCTTTCTGATCCATATAGCCTCCCGAAGCATAAAAACGGGATACTTCATTCCCGCCACTCAAGCCTATATTATGTTGGGTCATCATGCCGTTTTGAAAATAAGCATCCTGCCAATTGGTATTGGTTTGTCCATACGTTTGTGTAGCCCCCGCATATATTGGTTTATCGACTTCCGGCGGTAAAAGCCGTCCAGGCAAGCTTCCTCTATAAGCAAGTGCATATGCTTTGAAACCTTCAGTATCTAATAAGTCGAGCCTTTCTGTTACCACCTGGTTACCGTAGTATGAATCAAGACTAACGCGCAGCTTGCCATCTCTTCTACCTTTTTTGGTAGTTATCATGATCACACCATTGGTAGATCTTGAACCATAGATAGCTGCAGCAGAGGCATCTTTTAATACGTCAACAGATTCAATATCTCTTGTGTCAATTGATGCCAGATCGCCTGTCGGAAATCCGTCAATGACATATAATGGATCAGAAGCGAAAGAAATAGAACTGATACCTCTGATACGTACAATAGGCTGTGTACCGGGACTTCCATTGTTAGTCACCTGAACGCCAGCGACACGCCCTTGTAAGGCTTGAGAAATACTCGGTACCGGAAGCTCCGCAATAGTTTTCCCGCTCAACGAGGATATAGCTCCTGTAACATTAGATCTTCGCTGTGTACCATAACCTACCACTACCACTTCATCAATACTCGCGATGTCAGACTGAAGTTGTACCCCAATATTATTTTCCTGACCTACTTTTATCGAATTCAGGCCGTACCCGACCATCGAAAATTCAAGCGTTTCCCCCTCTTCAATATTAATTGAAAATTCACCATTTGAATTAGTGACTGTTCCACGTGAGGTTCCTTTTACGATAACCGAAACGCCTGCGAGAGCTTCACCACTCTCATTGGTAACTTTTCCCGTAACAATTTTAAACACTTCGTTGATTGTAATATTGTTGGTTTCCTTAATCTGCAGGGGTGCGTGGTTGATATCTCCTTTCCGTACTAGTACAATCTGGTTTCCAGTCACTCGATAAAAAATATCAAGAGGCCCGAATAGGAGGTCGAGTACATCGCCTAAACGGCGATCGTACGCAACGATCGATACCTTTTTTCTAGCGGGAACTTTCTGCGAACTGTAAACAAACTTTATTTCGGCCAGCTTGCTTATTTCACTCAGAATTGCTTTTATTTCTTTTTGTTCGGCAACCAGATTAATTCTTTTGTCAAGAATTTCCTGGGCCGTTGTTGACTTGGCATAAACAGCAATAGTGAAACAATTAACGAGGAGCAATGGCAACCCAATTCGCATAAACAACCAAATTGATTGATTGAAAAGCTTGGTTTTCTTCATGGCATTGATGTTTGGTTAGACAATCGATTTTGTTTGAACGATGCTTGAAGACACCCCAGATTGTTTCATTTTCTGGTGCTCAAGCGGTTGATTTATGATGAACAGTTGGTTTTCCAACAAGTTATTGGCATCCCTTTGATTGTATGACTACCTGGCCGTCCATTAATTCATACCTGGCACCCACAGCCTCACATACTAAATCCAACTGGCGGTAGAATGATTCGTTCCTGATATCCGCTGTGACCGTGCAATTTTTCAGCGTCTCACTATCGTAAATGATATCAATGCCGTATGCTTTGCTTAACTGGCTGAACACTTCTTCCAGCGGCACGTCTTCATATGCCATCTTCTGATTCATGATTTCAGGGGCTATGACCGCAGGGGATTCCGCTATTATTTTCTGGAACGTTTGACCCGTTTTCGCGTATACTAATTGCTGGTTCGAGGTGAGGAGAATCCCTCCTAATTTTTTTGAGGCTATTTCCTTTGTTGAGTTGTTACTCGCTTGTGTATATACGCTGACCTTGCCGGTTTTTACGATGATTTGAATGATTGAATCTTTTTCAAAAGATCGAACTGTAAACGATGTACCTAATACTTTGGTTATAATTTCATTCGAAAAAACCCTAAACGGACGTTCGGGATTTCTGACAACAGTAAAAAATGCTTCCCCTGAGAGATAAACATCCCTGGTAGAGAGCGTATCAAAACTGTTTGAGTAACTGATACGACTATCGGGTGCTAAAAGAACTATACTTCCATCTGGCAAAGTGATCTTTGCTTTTTGATCGGATGTATTAATGTTTTCTACCAGGTGCCTTGAAGACACCTGGACTTTATAGATGTATCGATCCTTTTCAGAGGTGCCGTTTGAACTGTTGAGGAAATAGAGAGTTCCGGTTACTAAAGCAATCAAGACAGCTGCCGCTGCATACCATCTGTATTTGTATGATATCTGAAAGATTCCCGCTTGTCTTTTTTCTTGTTGAGGTTGCAACTGGATCGTCTGCATCAACCTATCTACCTCGAAATCTAATTTTTGTTCGGATACCGGCTCCTGGTCTACTTTTAAGGATTGCAGGATCTTTCGGGCTTCAGCAATAACCAGATGCTTGTCAGGGTTCTGATTGAGCCAGTTGTTCCAAAATTCTTCCTCGGGAGGAGTGTTATTTAACACCCAACGACTAAAATCCTCATCCATTACAAAATCGGTTATTTCAAACAGTCTAAAATCTTTCATATCCATCTGGTTATAGATATGTTCCTCCTGCTTCCGTTTTCTACTGGATTAAATAAAACTTTTTCAAAAAAAAATCAGAAATGTACTCGGGAAGGGAATTATCAGATGTTTGTTTGAGTTACAAACTCAATATGCCATACGCTCCGCAGCTTTTGAATGGCCTCGTGAAGAAGATTATAGACTGACTGTCGGTTAATGCTCATCAGATCCGCAATTTGTCCGTAGTCAAGATGCTGGTAGTATTTTAGATAGATAATCTCTTGTTGTTTTTTTGACAACCTCGTTAAGGCCTGTCTTACTCTTTCGGCCTTTTCTTCGGATATCAGTTTATCGATTATTTGTTTTTCGATAGAAAATTCCTGCAAAAATTCATAACCATTCTCTGCGTTGGCCAGCTCGGCTTTCCTTTGACTGGAATGGAGCGCCTTAAGAACTTTGTTTTTGACGGCACGTAAAAGATAATATTTAAGCGAAAGTATACTTGTAGCGGATTCGCGCCTTTGCCAAAGACTGATAAATACTTCCTGAATACAATCAGATACAAGGGCTGTATCTTTTGAAAACTTTGCTGCGTAATTGTAGATCGAGGTATAATATTCGCGCATAAGAAACTCAAGCGCTTTCTCATCGTGCTGCTGCAATCGTTGCAACCAATTAATCTCGGATTGTAGGGCAGCTTCTTTCAAAACAAGTATCGTTAGGTTTGGTCAGAACAAAAAGGGAACAGATAAAAATAAGCAAATTTGAGCTTTCAAATTTAATTATAAAGGCTGTTGCGCAGTTCCAGAGTTGTTGTGACGACCTTATCTGGTCAGTGTTCATGGGTGAGATTCGAGTGCAGGCTTAAATTTTTTCAATCGTATAAGATTCGCCGGAGCAGGTTGTTTGTTCCAATAATGATGAATAGCCATTGCTGCTCCGAGTGCGGATGCCTGCGAAATTGAAGCGGCATATACTTCGATATCTGGAAAGGCCATCGCTAATAAATTTGTATAAATGGAATTATTGCTGAATCCACCGTCGACAAAAATCTTTTTCGTGTCGGAACGATTCAGAATAAGGTTCGTAGAATGCACCTGTTGGTTCAGAATATCCATCATCAATTGATGATAGGCCTCTTCATATGAATCGAAAGACGATAGGTCTTTTTTTGCGAATCCGGAGTCGGCAAGGTCATTGCCTCGACGTGATTCGCTTTTTAAATGAAGATTTCCAGGCGAGAGCTTACTTATCAGCGCAGAATCAAAATCTACTTTCTTATAGTAATCTGTCTGCAACTGGAAGTGTTCAGCGATCCGTTTCACTTGTTGTTCATGTTCATATCCTGCAAATAGCCGGGACGCCTTGACCGGTTTGCCGCGGTATTCCATATAGCACAAACAGTCTTGTTGAAGCTCTTTGGCAGTTAGAGAAGTGTGATTGAACGGATTCAAACTGATACACCAGGTACCTGTTGAAATCAAAACGAACGGTTCAGTAAAATTCGATAAGTATGGAATCAAGGCTGACGAGCTATCATGCAATCCCACGCCACTCATCAATGGTTTCTTGTTAAAGTCAGTGCGGATGATCTGATCAGAAGGGTAGATCGGAGCAAGTTTTCCGCTGATACCTTCCTGGTGTATCCAATCGTGATAACGGTTCTGGGGGAAATTCCATAAGCCTGTATGACAACCAATGCTGGTAATGTCAGAATAAGATCGCTTCGTCACAAGAGAGCTAAGGTACTGGGGAAGATGGAGGGAGTAGCGAATCTTAGAGAATATCTCGGGTTTGTCATGTTTCAAAAGATATAATAGCAGACCTGAGTTCAGGTTTCCAAGGGGAGGTGAGGCAGTGTTCATGGAAAAGACAACTTCACTTCCGTATTTCTTATAAAATTCTTTTTTTAATTTTTCTGGATAGGGTTTTAAATAGTTGTACAACGGAGCAACAGGCCGATCCTCGCGATCTACGTGTACAAAGCTGGCACCATAAGCGGAAAAGTTAATTGCTTTTATTTCAAAATTTTTTACCAGAGCGACTGTTTGCAAGGATTTTTTAATCCACTCAGTCAGCAAGGTGAGATCTTCACACGGATCACCATCCTCATCCTTCGTTTCAGGAAAAACTTCCGTTTTTTCATATAGCACATTATACTGCTCATCAAAAAGGAAAAGTTTCTTGTTGGTTTTACCAATATCGAAGATTGCTATGACCCGAATGGCTTGCATTATCGTTCTATTTCGTTGTTTTCAATTATTCAAAATTCAACATTCAAAATTTAAATAGAATCACAGCCCGGTTGCTACCGTTTTTTGTCCCCTTTGTTTGATCAGGTTTTCACGTACTTTTAGTGATCTGAATAGTTGTAAAGGTTGTAAGGCTCCACCAGCTCTTAATCTTGCTTCGGCAACTATCGGCCGGGTATCTGTTCTGTAGGCCTGTTGCAAAATCTCCTGGGCTCTCACTACATCATTTGATTCCTGGGCTGCTGCCAGCGCTTTGGTGTCGACTAATAACGCCTGTGCATAGGCGATCTTGATCGCTTCAACAGATTGCAAGAGATCCTCGAGGGGATCTTTTACATTGTGTGAAGCATCGATCATCCACCCCAGGTCGGATGCGTGGTTCATGTTTTTGGCATCCATCCCTTCAACCAATTCATTAAAGATCAAAAATAACTGATAAGGGTTGATGCTTCCTACGGTGAGATCATCATCCCCGTATTTTGAATCGTTAAAATGAAATCCACCTAATTTTCCTTCTCCCAATAACAAACCAACAATCTGTTCAATGTTTGCATTCGCGAGGTGATGGCCAAGATCAACCAATGTATATGCCTTTGGTCCCAGCTTACTGGCGTACAGGAAGGACTGTCCCCAATCGCCCACGGTCATTGAATAGAAGTTCGGCTCGAAAGCTTTGTACTCAACAAACATCTTCCAATGTTCTGGAAGCGCGCCATAAATTTCTTCAAGTGAATGAAGAGTGCGCTGAAACGCCTTCCTGAAGTTCAATTGCCCGGGGAAGCAGGACCCATCAGACAACCATACGGTCAACGACTCTGATCCCAGTTCAATACCATGACGGATCACTTCGATATTGTGATCGATAGCTTGTTGCCGAACAGCCTTATCAGTATGTTGCAGGGAACCGAACTTATAGCTGTGTTGCTGATCGGGTTGATCCTGAAACGTATTTGAATTCACGGCGTCAAACCTTAACCCATGCTGGGCAGCCAATGCTTTAATTGCCTGCGCATTTTGAGGAATGTCCCATGGAATATGTAAC
>DAINQQ010000195.1:0-10675 GCA_036742645.1 Flavitalea sp. | reverse complement strand
CAGGGTCTCATATTTACGCGCACAAACTGTTCCCACATCGTGTAAAAATATTCAACCTTAATATGCCAATGTCCACCATCTAAGTCCCGACTCCTGACTCCCGACTCAATCCTCCCCACCGTCCTTCCCATAAAACACCACCCATGTTGCAAAATCATCGGTAAAATTTTCGAATCGATGTTCCATACCCGCAGGTACAAACAGCACATCTCCTGCTTTACATTCTAATATTTCTCCATCCCTGTTGAACTGACCATGGCCACGGACAATCACATACAGCTCATCCTGGCTGTGCGGAGTTTGTAAATCAATCTTCTGCGGAGCAAAGTATTCAACCGACATTGTTCCATGTTTCATCAAAACAGTGAATGGTTTTTCAACCTCCTGCTTTAATTGTTCGATGGCCTCGAGAAGGCTCACTTTTTTATTACTCATGGAACTGTATTTGATTCCTCGAAGGTAATCCCGTGCTCTTCCAGTTCTCTTATAACAGGTTCATAGATGTCAGGGATAATGGGGATATGCAGTCCTGTTAAATTCATCTTTCCTTCAAGAATTAAGCGCGCGGCAATGCCAAGCGGGAGGCCAACGGTTTTTGCCATTGCCGTACGCACATGATCTTCCCCCTGGACAATCAGTGAACTATTTAGGAATTGCGATTTTGCATCGATACTGTATTCCAACTCGTGCATCATAACGATCATATCCTTATCCTCTGGCCTTAAGACAAGCTTCTGTTCCAGTGAGAACTGCAGTACATCGGCAGCGCTGCACCTTCCCTTATTGATAAATGTTTTCTCATCATCCATGCCTAAAAAGAAAAGCTGCTTTAGCGATAAATTTGCTTCATGCATCTGGCCAGCAACGGTTGCTGCCGCTTTGTTCTTAACCTGATCGATATTAATATCCATTAATTCGCCTGCATTATCGACCATCATAAAATCCTGCAGCTCCAATTTTTTTTCTTCATCTACCTCTTCCTCCGCAGCAAGTAATTCCTGTAGTTTTTCCAGTAAAGATTTCGTTTGTGCAAAGCGTGCTGTCAGTTGTTTCTCTATCCAATCAGAAAATCCGTTTTGATTGAAGTGAAGTTGGAAAAATTGTTGCAAGGTCATTCCATCTGTATCGTATTGTATAGTTTCGTCGGTCAATTTGAGGTCAATGATATTTTTCCAGCCAAAACAAAATTCAGGGTCACGAAGCGTTGAACGGATAAATGTATGTGCAACTTCGACATCGTATAGTTTAGAATAACTTAGCGAATCGCGATTTGGATACCAGGCAAGATACCCCAGCTCAGGGATCTCGACCACTCGATTTGCATCGAAAAGGTCTTCATACAGGTAATGTTTTATCTGGCCGTTTTCCTTCGTATGTGCGCCAGCTTTTCCCGCAAGGACAATATTGCGTGGATTCCAGCTGATTTTGTAATGCCAGGGGTTATCGTCGCTTTGTGGCGACACCAATCCGCCACAATGTGATTTGAACGAATGAATAATTCCTCCCCTGGATTTTATCTCATTGATCAATTTCATCGCACTCATATGATCAATTCCCGGATCGAGCCCCATTTCGCACAAAAACAGAAGACCGTTTTCTTCAATCTCATTTGCAAGGACCTTGATGCGATCCTCAATGTAGGAAGCAGTGATAAGATTTTTTTTCGCAGCAAGGCAATCAGTGGCAACGTGAAAATGAAGGGTAGGAGGCATCAGTGAAATAACAATATCAGCTGATTCTATTAGTTTCTTTCGTTGCTTGTCATCCATCACATCGATGGAAAGCGCTTCACTGTTTGTGATTCCCTTCAGCTTTGTCTGGGCTGCAGCGAGATTGGCATCGGCAACCACCAGCCACCAATTACTCGATTTTAAAAACTTACTGAGGTATTCAATCAGGTAGGTAGACGATTTTCCGGCTCCAAAGATTAAGATTCTTTTCATGGCATTTATGTGCGATCAACAAAGTAAAGGTGTACGGGTGTATAAAAAAAATCAGCCAGTGAATACACTGGCTGATTTTCTAAATTCGTGCAGCTTTTATTGCTGTAAACGTATCTCGCCGATGTCGGTATTCTGTCCTTCCTTTACATCAACTGCCTCTAATACCGCATCCTTGAAAGGCGCTTTCCCCCTTACCAGTATTTTCCATGTACCTGGTTTGGCTGTAAATACGAATGCACCGTTGATAACGGTTGTTCGCATCGAGTCACGTCCATTTATTGCCACCACCGTTTCGGATCCATCCGGAGGTATGACCTTGCCACTTATTGAACTGCTTTGCATCAATCTGAAAGCGTGTAGCATTGCAACAGTGAGAATGGTTGCAAACAAGGTGAATACTGCTTTTTTCATAACCGCCGCAAATAATTAAGGTGAAAGTAGAATTGATATGGAAAGAAAAATACGGCAACTTTTATGCCATCGGGGAATGCGCTGTTTCGAAAAAATAATTACTGGAAAAACGGTTTGTTGAGGGTATGTGTAGTAAAAAAACTACAATGATCACAGGCCGCCATGTGCCAGCTCAAATTCTTTAGTGGATATTCTTTTGATGGAGTATTCAACTTTGACACCCCGGCTGCTCTTGGGAACGTCGATTGTAAGTTGTTCGCCCGGTGCTACATTGGAAAAAATCACCTTCTGTTTGTTTACTGTTTTTCTCTCCGGACTGAGAAATATAACTTCTACTTCGACCTGGTCTAATTGAAGAAGACTTTTGTTCGAAAGCTTTAAGGAAAGATTCGAAATGCCGCCAAATACACCGGTTTTGTACGCGTTATTGTCCACGGATACCAGCTGCCATAAATTTTTCTTTGTAAGTTCAGTTGCAACCTTGTCCATTTTCTTGGCTGTACTTTCATGTTCTAACACCGCTGGTGCCACTTTAGGGATCACGAGGTTATGAGTGGTGTCCGGTGCCTTGATCGCCTTAGTATCGCGACGATCCTTTTTTATCGTGGAAAGTTGAATATCCTCTTTATACTCGGGTTCCGCGTTTGGTTGCTCGGCCTCTTTAGGATTTGTTTGTGTTAACAACACTTCGTTGGACAGATTATCCTTTTTTACATTCTTTGCAGTTCCAGGATCATCCTGTTGTTTTATTTCCTGAACAAGTTGATTTAATTGTTGAAACTTCTTTTGCTGACTACTATAATTAACGACTAATCCGATCAATGCTCCACCAAGTAACAAACAAGCGGCTGCAACGGAACGAAACAACAGCTTGCTCACAGGTGCATCGTTCGAATGAGCACTATTCATAACTGTCTCCTTCCCTTTTCTCTTATTATATCCCTGTTCAAAGTTGGGAACCGTTTGCGCCTTGGCATTTGAGGAGGACAAATAAGAAACAGGCTCATCATTTAAAACAGGCTGAGAAGGTAGAGTGATTTTTTCTACTGGAGGAATGAAGAGCGACGGCTCGACCGTGCGCGGCTCTTCCTTCGGCGCCTTTGAAATTAAAGGTTCCGTTGACTTAGCACCCGGTAGACTAACATGGATCTTTTTAGAGCCACTACTCATCTGGACATACTGCTTTGAAGGAATGATTTCTTCTGACTTTCTCACCTGGTCGTATACAGAACTGCTTTGCTGAACACGCGTATTATCCTTCGCGGGAGATTCAATAGTTTTTGTTTCAGGCTTCTTGTAAAAACGGTCGAACGGTTGTTCTTCCACCACGGGAGCAAATGGTCTCAGTTCTGGAATCTCACTGGGATACCTCCACGCTGCGCTCTTTCCTTCAAGCCATACCAAATCATACGCCTTCAGGCCATTTGCCGCTAATTCATCCACTGTATAGGGACCGCTCTGCTTATTATCCCTTAATAGCAAATACTTGTTCATAACAATTTAATTACGTGCAACGCGGTAAGCAGATGTTGAGGCTATTGATCGGATATGGAAGGATGTTGGAATTTAAACGGGGCTCGATTTAAAGTTAGCGGAGTTCAGATATTGCGCCAAAAACCGGGAGATAAATGTAGCAAAAAATCAAGTTAAAAAGCACTTCCTGAGAAAATACATGTAAGCAAACAATAGAGCTTAGCGTCCACACGACATTTTTGAGACCCGTTGTTGCGCCTTGAAAACCCTATTAACAACCGTGGAAAAATACTGCTAAAAACACTCATTATCATCAGGTTTTGAGGCATAAAAGCGATAAATTTGCAAACCTCCGAAAGGGGTTATAAACAGGCTAAAATTTAAGTAAAAAAGGATATTCATTCCATGGAAGAGAACAATCTCACGCCGCAGTCAACCAACGATTTTAACAGAATAATCCCGATCAATATTGAAGAGCAGATGAAGACCGCTTATATCGACTATTCAATGTCGGTAATAGTTGGTCGGGCATTGCCCGATGTGCGAGACGGATTAAAGCCTGTTCACAGGCGAATCTTGCATGCTATGAACGAACTGGGCATTCACTTTAATAAGCCGCATAAGAAATCGGCTCGTATTGTAGGAGAGGTGCTTGGTAAATACCATCCGCATGGAGATACTGCTGTGTACGATTCGATGGTAAGGATGGCGCAGGAGTGGAGTATGCGTTATACACTGATCGATGGCCAGGGTAACTATGGAAGCCAGGATGGAGATGGTCCCGCTGCGATGCGATATACCGAAGCAAGACTTGCTCGCCTGGCGGAAAGCATGCTGGAGGATATCGAAAAGGAAACGGTCGATTTTCAACTGAATTTCGACGATTCACTCGAGGAGCCAAGTGTTCTGCCAACGCGCATCCCGAATCTTTTGATCAATGGATCGAGTGGCATCGCGGTTGGTATGGCCACGAACATTATGCCGCATAACCTAGTTGAAGTGATCGATGGATGTATTGCCTATATCGACAATAAGGAGATCACTATCGATGAGATGATGCAATATATCAAGGCTCCGGATTTTCCAACGGGTGGAATCATCTACGGAATGGAAGGAGTGAAAGCCGGGATGCATTTTGGCCGAGGCAGGGTAGTAGTGAGAGGAAAATTGCAGGTTGATACTAAGGCGAGCGGGCGAGAGCAGATCATCATTACGGAAGTTCCTTACCAGGTCAACAGGGACTCTTTGTGCGACCGGATTGGCCAGCTTGTCAACGAAAAAGCGATCGAGGGTATCGCGCATGTCAATAACGAATCGAACCAGAAAGAAGGAACCCGGATCGTTATCGATCTGAAAAGAGATGCGATCGCAAACGTGATCATTAATCAGCTTTATAAATATACTGAACTTCAAACCTCTTACGGAATAAACAATGTGGCATTGGTAAAAGGCAGGCCACGTACACTGAACATACGGGAAATGATCGCGGAATTTATTGAATTCCGTCACGAGGTCGTCGTCCGTAGAACCCAGTATGAATTAAGGGAAGCGCAGAAGAAGGCGCATATCTTACAAGGTTTTTTGATTGCGCTGGATCACCTTGATGAAGTGATTGCGCTGATCAGGGCATCGGCAACGCCCGATATCGCGAAAAACAATCTTGTCCAGGCAGGTTGGGGCATCGATGAAATCCAGGCGAAGGCGATACTCGAACTTCGTTTGCAACGGTTGACAGGAATGGAAAGAGATAAGATCAGGGCCGAATATGAGGAACTGATGAAACTTATCAACTATTTGCAGGACCTGCTGAATGATGAAGGAAAACGCTTCGACCTGATCAAAAGAGAATTGTTTGACGTAAAAGAAAAGTTTGGCGACGCCCGCAAATCTGAAATTACTTATCTGGATGATGAAGTGCGGATTAAGGATCTTATCAAGGAAGAAGATGTTGTAATCACAATCTCGCACCTGGGATATATCAAACGCACGTCTGCGACGGAATATCGCCAACAACGCCGCGGAGGCAGAGGAGCCATCGGTGGCAGAACCAGGGATGAGGATTATATTGAACATTTGTTTGTAGCCTCCACCCATCACACGATGTTATTCTTTACCGAGAAAGGACGCTGTTACTGGCTGAATGTATACGAGATTCCGGAAGGTGATAAAACGAGCAAGGGCAGGGCACTTCAGAACCTGATCCAGATTCCACAGAACGATAAGGTAAGGGCGATCATCGATGTGAAAGACCTGCAGGATAACGATTTTGTAAACTCGCATAATATTGTGCTCTGTACCAAGAAAGGGATCATTAAAAAAACATTGCTCGAGGATTTTAGCCGGCCGCGGCAGACAGGTGTTATCGCTATTACGATACTTGAGGGAGATGAATTATTGGAAGCAAAACTGACTGATGGAAATTGCGAGATCATGATGGCTGTGAAAAGTGGACGTGCTATTCGATTTCCTGAAGACAGGGTTCGGCCGACGGGCAGGGGTGCAATCGGAGTTGGGGGTATAGAAGTTGATGATACAAATGATGAAGTGATTGGCATGATATGTGTCGGCAAGGATGACAAATCCAGAACAGTTCTGGTCGTCAGTGAAAAGGGTTATGGAAAGAAGACGCAGATTGAAGAATACAGGGTAACGAATCGCGGGGGCAAAGGCGTAAAAACGATCAATGTTACTGACAAAACAGGTTCGCTCGTGGGAGTCTTGGATGTAACTGAAAAAGAAGACCTGATGATTACCTGCAAGAGTGGTGTAACTATTCGGACGGCAGTGAACCAGATCAGTGCACAGGGAAGGGCCACCCAGGGTGTAAAATTGATCAGGCTCGATGAAGGTGATGAAATCGCAGCTATTACAAAACTCGATGAGCATGTTGAAAATGAAATCCAGGGCATCGTTGAATCAGGTCCCTTGTTAAATATCGGAGATGAGGCAACTGATAGCCCCCCGGAAACATCTTCCGATTCTATGGAAACTCCAGATAACAATTCATAATTCCAACTTATTTATTAAAAATCAACATATGAAATCTCTCATTCTCGCTGTATTGCTTGCAGGTACCGGATTTGGCGTATTTGCACAAAAACTGGATAAGGCCAAAGATCTGTTGAAAGCAAATAAATTAACCGAAGCAAAAACAGAAGTCGAAAATTTCCTGGCGGTAGAAAAAAACAAGACCAATTCGGAAGCATGGTATACAAAAGCCAAAGTGTATACGGCGATTTCAAAAGATTCAACCCTGAAGGGATCTGTTCCCAATTCACGCGAAGTTGCTTTTGACGCGCTTAAACAATATATTCAATTGGAAAGCACAATAAAAGAAAAAGAGAAAAGACAAATGTCGTTGACCATGGATAACAGGCAACCCTTCGTTGACCTGTATGCAGGTTATTCCAAAGACGGAGCTTCTTTCTATAATGCCAATAATTACAATGACGCACTGGCAAACTTTAAACAGACCCTGGACATATTCGACTACATGGCACAACAGGGTTGGACAAACAATATTGTTCTCGACACTACCACAACCTTGTATGCTGGTATCTCTGCTGAGAAGGCAAACAAGCTTGATGATGCAGCAATCTATTATGGAAAGATCGCCGAGAATAAAGCGACTGGTGAAGGATTTATTGAAATCTATAAGTGGTTAGCCGATCATTACAAACAAAAAGGCGACGTTGCTAACTCCCAGAAGTTTGTTGATCTTGGTAAAGGCATATATCCAAGCGATCCATTCTGGTCAGGATTTGAATTGGATATGCTTCGCGAAAAAGGAACGAAGGATCAGTTGTTCGCAAAGTATGAAGAGATCATTGCCAAATATCCCGACAACCATTTGTTCCCATTCAACTACGCCGTTGAGTTGTATACCACAGGATATAATGTAGATCCAACTAAACGGCCCGCGAATTCAAAAGACCTCATCAAAAAAGCGACTGACATGACCAACAAGGCGCTCACATTGAAACCAGATTATGCAAATGCGCATATGCTGATGGGACAAATCATATATAATGATGCAGCTGATATCGCAGCAGAAAATAAAGCAATCCGTCCACCACAGGGAGGAAAGCTAAAGCCTGAAGAATTGAAGAAGAAAGAAGAATTAAGACAGGCTGTTAATAAGAAATACGACGAAGCGATTCCATACTTTGAAAAAGTAGATGCTTTACTGGGCAGCCAGGGTAAATTAAAGATGGAAGAAAAAGGGTATCTGAAGGATTCTTATGACCTCCTCATAACCATCTACGAAACAAAGGGACTGCAGGACAAAGCAACTGTATACACCGAGAAGTTCAATAATGTTGATAAGAAACATTAAACTTCTTGTTTAACTGATTTATAAAAAAGAGGCTTCGGCCTCTTTTTTATTTTAGAAGTATTAGACATTCATGAACATTGAACCAGGCTTTTATGGATAGCGGAATTTTACGATGCGAAATTCAGCGTACCTTGTTTCACTTGTTCTGAAGAAAGTGTTTAGTTCACTGAATCTTTGCGCAACTGATGAACGACTACTGAATCTATTCGTATTGTTGGCGGTGTTAAATTGTCTAACTGCTCTTGCAACTTTATGGGGTCACAAAAGAGAATATAACCGTAATTATTAAAACAACTCTTTGAGTGCTGCTTGATTTCTTTGAAATCTCAACGAATTCGGAGTTAGGATTGTAGTATATATTCCAGTCTTTCGCAAACTGGGTGTTTCTTTTCCTTTATGTATTTATTCCACTTTGTTATTAACCAGCAATTTTATCATGCAGATGGTTTTGTTGTTCTTTGCCAATAATTTTTTGAGCTGCCCAGTCAAGTCTACAGCTTCCATTTTTTGCTCCACATGCGGGATTGCCAACCTCACGATCTTTATCGGGTCTAAGGTTTCCTGAATCAGATTATGTAATTCCATCTTTCTATTAACTCATCGTTTGACACTAGGGGAGCTTTACCCGGAAAGAGAACCCTGTATTTTAAATTCATCGAAGGGTCGGCCTTTTTCATTTCCAATTGCCCGGCGCGGAGCGCTCTACTTAACATAACATTAATTATAAGACAAACGAGGTAGAGAAATAACGAAACGAGAAACAAAATTTTGAAGTCGAACTGAACCATTCGAAACTTATTCATCTGATTAAGGGCTTTCCTTAAGCAATAAATTCCATTTGCGAATTGTTTTTTGAAAACTCATTTGCAAACGAATAAGCCGATTATTTTCCATTTTAATTTAAGCAGAAATACCGCGCGTGTTGTCTTAAATTGAGCAATTTTTTAAATTGGAAATGTCTGGAAAATTTAGGCAGCAGTCCGAACAGCGCCTGAATCACCATTGCAAAGCGGGCATTCCCGGCTGTTAGAGGCAAAAAAAGCCTCGCTATGAAGCGAGGCAACCCCTAAACCCTATAATAAACTAATTTGTATAGTCTAAATTATGTGCCAAAAGTTTTCCTGTTTAAACTTTCACCGAACCGTCGGATTTAAATATTTTTTTGAGGAATTGATTACACACTACTTCCCCACATTGTTTTTCTTCACGCTCACGCGCCATTCCGGACCACTTCCTATATGAAATGAATCCGCAAAGCTTCCCATGTTGATTGCGAGGGACACGTTCATTAAACTGTTGAGATAGCTCAGAGTTTTCCCTTCGGACACTGCCCCAAATGTTATCACGAAAGGCATAGATCCTCTGTATAAGACAGAATCTGACCGGCGGATAGATGTTGCCAGGGTATCGCCTGGTTTGATATTTAATTTTTTAAATAAGGTGTCTCCAATATTCGTCCAAACATTGCCATATTGAATGTCGAGTATCGGAATGTTTCCAACAATCGAATCTCCCTGCATCAGCGGCTGTTGGTAATCTAGTCGGACCACGCTATCAATAAGCAACGCCCCAACTTCCTCGAAATCTATCTTGCCTGACGCGAGTCTTGCTGCGGTAAATGCATATACATCGCGACCGTGAAATGTATACGATTCGGACGAGTTTTTTCTTCGATTTAATTCTTCGTCAATCTGCCTGACTTCCTCAATTCCAAGTGTTTCTGCGATCAGCGTAAAACTTCCGTTGTCGGGCCCAACGAAGTAATGTCCTGATTTCGACTTCAAAACCACGGACCTTCGTTCTGTTCCAACACCTGGATCGACAACGGATACGAAGACGGTTCCTTTCGGCCAGTAAGGTGCGGTTTGCTGTAAGCGATATGCAGCTTCCCAGATGTTGTATGGAGGGATTTCATGCGTGAGATCATGGAGCGTGAGATCGGGATCTACGTCGAGACACACTCCCTTCATGGCGCTCACAGCGCCGTCTTTTAATCCAAAGTCCGATTGGAAAACGATTGCTGGCTTTCTATCCGTACAGCCTCCAATTGCGAAAAGTGAAAAAATAATGATCAGTAGCTTTTGGTATTTATATTCGCTGGCAGGTCTTTTCATTGAAATATGTTTAAGAAATAAAAATATTCATTTGTTCTATATTTCATTCTCACCGAATTTATGGATATCAGGGAAGCATTGTTAGTAGAGCATTCGAAGGCGCAATGCAAAAAGATTGTTGATTATATCGGGGCAGATAAAAAGAAGTTCGCTGAATTTATGCGTCTTTTTTTGGGAGATCAATATCGCATAACCCAGCGCGCGGCATGGCCGCTAAGTTACTGCGTACAGAAGCACCCTGAGTTGATTACTCCTTATTTTGGACAACTGCTCCGGATGTTGCAAAAGCCAGGCGTACACAACGCTGTGGTAAGGAATATTATACGCTTACTCCAAGACATAAATGTTCCGAAAAAATACCACGGAAGAATCATGACGATCTGTTTCGAATTTGTCTC
>DAINQQ010000194.1:0-10689 GCA_036742645.1 Flavitalea sp. | reverse complement strand
CTGTACGTACGGGCCTCGTATACAGCGGTTCATTAAGTGTGGGATTTACTTTGAAGTAATAATCGAGCATAGATTGATAGCCTCGTTTCCCTAATCTTTCCAGTGTTATTGTTGTTGTGAGTATAGGAGATTGTGCTACAGCCCATCCTCCCTTCCTTGTTCTGCTCCATGCACTGGCATGATCACGGTCTACTCCGAGCTTCATCAGATTCTTTCTTCGACTCTCTCTCTTCTTCCAGTGATGCCAGATGCAATAGCGTAAGCGGTTGCGTATCCAACTATCAACATCCTTAAGCTTGCCCACTATACTTGCCATGCGGAAGTAGTTGAGCCAGCCTCGCTGTAATGTCTTCAGTTTGGTAATGCGTTCGCTTAAGGTCAGTGGTGTGGTTTTTCTTGTAACCACTTTTACTTCTCCCTTTAGCTTCTTCCAGCTCCGTTCGCTCACCACCAACTGGTATTTGCCCTTTGTTCCCTTCTCGTACGTGGGCACATAACGGTAACCCAGTATTTCAAATTGAACCGGTTTGCGTATGCCGCTTTTCTCAACGTTCACAGGCAGTTTCAGTTTATCTTTTAAGAAAACAAAAATCCTGTTGCCTGTCTTGCGTGCTGCATGATTACTCTTGCAATAAATGCTAAAATCATCAGCATAACGTACATACTTCAGCCCTTCTTTCTCCATGTACTTGTCCAATTCATGCAGCATGATGTTGGACAGCACAGGACTTAAAGGACTGCCCTGTGGTACACCTTTTCTTCTTTTGGCTAATCGCCCATTTATCTTCATTGGCGATCTTAACCATCTACGGATAAGGCGTAAGGTGTGAGGGCATTTTACCTTGCGGTACAACAACTCTAACAGTAAACAGTGATCTACTTCATCAAAGAAGTTCTGAAGGTCTATATCAACAATGTGTTGATACCCTTCGCTGATGTACTGCATGGATTGCTGCACACACTGGTGGGCGGTTTTGCCCGGACGGAAGCCATAGCTGTGAGCTTTGAACTCATACTCAAACAATGGTGTGATGGCTTGTGCAACACTTTGTTGCAGCCACCGGTCTACTACTGTGGGAATACCCAGTAATCGGGTCTTTCCGTTACTCTTGGGGATTGTTACCCCTAAGATGGGTTGAGGCAGGTATCCTCCTTTAGTGATGCTAAGGGCTATTGATGTTATATGCTTATCAATATAACTCTTTAGCTCCCGTACCTGCATACCATCCACGCCTGCTGAACCTTTGTTGCGCAGTACCTGTTTGAATGCAAGATGCATGTTCCTCCGGTTGATTACCTGACTGGTCATCTTATTTACTTCTTTTCTTTCCTGCTCTCGTTTTGCTGTAAGCTGTTATGCACTCTTAGCAGCATTGAAAGCAACTTAATGTTCGGTCCTTCGCCGCTTTGTGAGTCCTCCGTTCTTTCCAACGGCTCGTTACTGGCAGCTACTATGACCTCTGCTGACTTCTCCTTTATTTAGAAAAACAAAAGAGACCTCCCCCGGTAAGATAAATAGCCTTCACTGTATCGCTGCTGCATCTACATACAACCGTTTGAAATTCTGATCGGACTTCATGATGATGTGCTCACTCATCCATGGTTGCAGGCCTCATATGCAGTTCCTGTTCGTCAGTACACAGCTTTGCAGTCCCGCTTACTTCAGGTATAGCATCGCTGCTATCACCCTTGCGGCTTGCTAATGTTTCGGAGCGTTACCTCCGCACATAAGAGACTTACACTCTCTGGCTTGCTCATTTCTAAGAACTATATTTATCATTCAGGGCACACACAAATAGTGTTGGCAAAACCGGGGCCGCCAGTGCATGTTGATCAATCTTTAAAATGGCCCGGCTTCGCCAATACCTGAAACGTTACCAACAATCGTATGAGACTAACTACAATTCAATCTTTTTTACTGATAACGCTTTTCACTATGACTGCATCTTGTTCCGGTCAATCTCTAACTGGACGCTGGAAGGTTCAGAAAGTGAAATTGTTAGACATGATGCACACCAAGAATTTTACGATAGACTTAACCAAGCCTGACAAGGTGAAAAAGGACATGCTTTCTTCTTTTTTCCAAGAACCGCAAGAAGAAGGATTTGAAATTGATACAGCAGAAATAAAAGCGGATATAGATAAAACCGTCGTTGCTTATCAAAAAGCTGAATTAACTCTAATGGACAACAAGATATTTGACATGGTAAGTAATGGCCTTTTAGTTCTGACTTCCGTTCCTGGCTGGCATTTCGGCGACAGCTTAACAGGAACGTGGACGAAAAGTAACGACCTTCTTACTTTGTCTATCGGTGACAACAATCAGGGTTACCAATGGAAGTTTAAAATTCTTCAGCTGACAAGCAAAAACTTGAAACTGCAACAAATTTCGCAAGGCGCTAAAGACACAAATGACATGTTGGACGGTCCTGAAAATGAAATCGAGTTCAAGCGACAATAAAAGAATGCAGGTACTTGAGGGGTTGTGCAATAGCGGCTTGACGTTCTTAATCCAGGCAATTGATAAATATTTTACTTTACTAATCGTTTCGGCTCACAGTTACGCCATTGTCGCTAGTGCACAAAGCGTTTGACCGTTACCTATCTGTCCTCAAAAAAACCATTTTGAAAATATTTTTTCAAGCACTAGGAAATATGTCCAAATATATTTTACTTTGCATTTCAAAGTACTTTTAATAGGTAGGAGAAACGAACTTTTGCAGGCTTGGATGAGAGAAACAAAAAAATCTTGCCCCTATATCCCTAAAGGGGACTTGAAGGAGTATGTATAAAATAAAGGACAGACGAAGTCGCTCCCTGAGCCCTAAGTAGTTGGACGATCTTGCATCAGGTATTTGTGCGTTAGTAGCGGCATAACTGGCGCGGTAAAAAGTTGAATGAATATGCGGCAAGGGAAAACGAATATGAAAGAAGATCCAATTTGGAGATGGAATTGACTGGGGAACTTCTTATTGGATACATCATTGCGTTGTGGCCTGGTACTGTTTGGGACTGAACGGCACGTGGTGGGATTGAACCCTTTTGATCTGGATAAAGATTTCAACCGAAAAATTAAAGTATAAACTTATGAAAGACGAAATACTCGCCCACCTGGACGACCCCAGGCAACTGGAAAGGTTGTACCGAACTAACAAAGTGCCTTTTAAACGGGAGTTCAGTACTCTATACCCGGAGCTTAAAGGCAACACACTTGCTGATTTCTGGAATGAGAGACTGAATTACGAAAGTGATGAGATTAGCTGGGGCACAAGAAGGGAATTATTATTTGTGATAATTGCTTCCGTCGTCGCAGGTGTTATCGCAAAGCTCCCGGCATTTTTGCCTGTAAGCGAAGAGTTTTTCTATCCCAGAAACATCGGTTTTATCATTTTTCCCGCGCTGATGGCTTACTTCGCCTGGAAGAATAAATTATCAACAGGTAAAATCGCTTTTATTGTTGGCCTAACTCTCGTTGGATTAATTTTTATCAATTTCCTTCCCGATGTTAAGAAGAGCGATACCCTGATGTTGTCGTGCCTTCATTTACTCTTATTTCTATGGTCTATACTGGGTTTTGCTTTTGTTGGAGATATCAGGAATAATGATGAGAAGCGGCTTAGCTATTTAAAGTATAACGGTGACCTGGTTGTCATGACAACGCTCATCGTGATTGCAGGCGCAATCCTGAGCGGTATAACCATTGGGCTTTTCTCGCTAATCGGCTTTAATATTGAAAAGTTTTATTTTGAGAATATCGTGATTTTCGCGCTTCCCGCGGCACCGATTTTGGGCACATACCTTACTCAGACCAATCCGCAGTTGGTGGGTAAAGTCTCACCTGTAATTGCTAAAATATTCAGCCCGCTGGTATTAGTGATGCTGGTAGTATATTTAATAGCAATGGTTTCTTCAGGGAAAAATCCTTATGATGACCGTGATTTTTTACTAATCTTTAATGCGTTGCTAATTGGCGTTATGGCCATCATTTTCTTTTCTGTTGCCGAAACCTCTAAGACAAATAAAAGTCAGGCGGAAATTTGGGTTCTTTTGCTGTTATCTGTTATAACCATAATTGTTAACAGCATTGCGCTGTCTGCCATTTTGTTCCGGATTTCAGAAGGCGGAATGACGCCCAACAGGGCCGCGGTTCTGGGTGGTAACGTCTTAATTTTAATAAACCTGCTCATAGTAACTGCGCAACTTCTTAGGGTAATTTCGAAGAAAGCTAACATACCGGTAGTCGGGAAAGCCATTTGCTTCTACCTGCCCATTTACTTCTTATGGACAATTATCGTGACTTTCATATTTCCGTTAATATTTGGGTTTAAATAAACAAACAACACAAAGAATGGCGATTCGGAAGAAGTGCGCGATTTAAGCAGCGATTGGATACGATTACAAACTTCCAATTTCCAGGAACGAAGTTTGCAATTTCGGTAGATTCGGAGGATAAAGATGCTTTCACCCCGGAATTAGATGACTCGTATTGGTAAACGACTTGTAAGAGGGAATCGCCCTGGTTTCCCACTTTTCGTTATGGATACGACACACCTTAAATCTTTGCCATGCGTAATAACTTTGTCTGATACCCGCAACAGGTAAACTATAACGTAGAATTCAGATTGTCGCTTTTGATCGAACTATACATGCGCCCGCTTAGCTTGTTAGCTTAAATTATGTAAAACTTGGCGTTCATTTTTTCTCACCTGAATCTTTCTGTAGAGTTGAATCCAGGTTCATATGCTTTGCGGCGGAGTCAGCTTCAACTTTCGGATTGTATGAAGGATCCGTTATTGGGGCTGTACTGGCAGAATCATTTCCATCGGCAGCTCCTGATTTATCAGGATGATCACTGCAGGCTGCTAACAGTATCGCAACAGCGCATATCAAAGAAAATTGTTTCATATCTAGTCTTCAATTCGTGTCATTACGTTAATGGTGCACGCGATATTTTCGTGAAAGGCTGATCATAATAGCGTTGACCCGTTGCCTTGTACATTGCATTTGCGACGGCTGCAAATATTGGCGGGAATAACGGCTCACCGAGACCTGTCGGATCCTGATCGTTTTGTACAAAATGTATCTCGATCGATTTGGGCGTCTCCTTCTGCCTGATAAGACGGTACTTATCAAAGTTGTTTTTTTCAGGCACACCGTCAACAAATGTCATCTCTCCGAACAATGCGTTCCCAATTCCATCGACGATACCACCTTCGCCCATATTTGTAGCTGCATCCGGATTAATTACAATTCCACAATCCACGGCAGCATAAACTTTTTGAACCGCCGGAATATTGTTTTGCATCGTCAAGTCCAATACTTCTGCAACGTATGTATTGTGACAGAAATAGGCTGCAACACCACGGTGAACACCGGCAGGAGCCTGAGTCCAGTTCGATTTATCGCGAACCAACTTCAAAACATCTGCATATCGATCTGCATCATAATCATTATTCTTACCTACAGGATGCTTCTTTGCACGTTCCAATAGCTCCAGGCGAAAAGCAATAGGATCTTTACCTGCAAGCTCTGCCAACTCATCAAGAAACGATTGCTCTGCACCGGCAATAAAATTGGAGCGTGGCGCACGGAAAGCGCCAATTGTAATATTCGACTCTATTTCCCAGCCTTCTGCGAGATAGTTATCGACTGCTCCTGCCGGGAAACGGTTGGCTGCAACCGGGTGCTCCGGAATGCCGCCGCCTCGGACCTGGAATGCGATCAGGTTATTGTCTTTGTCAAGGGCTGCTTTGTATGTTGCAGTATATGTTGGCCGGTAAATTCCATAGCTCATGTCATCCTCGCGACTGTAAACAAGCTTGATCGGAGCATTCAGCTTTTGAGATATAACTGCTGCTTCCACCAGGTGATGCCCGTAGGCCCTTTGACCAAATCCACCACCCATCCTGGCCAATCGTATATGGATCTTTTCTTTCGGCAATCCCAATCGCACTATTAAGGCTTGCATCGTAAATTCGGGCGCCTGGTCAGGACCATATATGTCAGCCTTGTCAGCTGTAACATATGCAAAACAATTGACAGGCTCCATGGTATTGTGGGCAAGGTATGGAGCAGTGTAAGTACGTTCTATTACCTTAGCAGCGGTCTTAAACGCTGCTTCAGGATTACCATCTTTGCGAAGCACCTTCCCAGGTTTTTTTGACATCTCCGCCATCTTTTGCCTATGTGTCACAGTGCTTTCCAGGCCGGCAGGAATATTTACTGTTTGCTTATTACCTCCCGCATTAATAACTATGGAGCTGGCCGAAGTTTTTTCCCATTCTATTTTCAGGGCCTTTCGTGCGTTCATTACTTCCCACGTAGTGTTACCCACTACCACTACCAATTCCGTGAATGTCGCTGTATCAAAAATATTTCTCTCGTAATCGTCGGCCAGGGTTTTGACTCTTATTACATCCCTGATGCCCGGCATTGATCTCGCTGCAGAATCATCCACTGACTTCACTGTTAAACCAAATGCAGGAGGCTGTGCGATCATCGCAATCAACATTCCTTCGTGTTTGTAGTCGATCGTGAATAGCGGTTTTCCAGTGACGATCTTTGTTCCATCAACGTTTTTTCGTGATGTGCGAATAATTTTAAAATCCTTTACTTCTTTCAATTTGACTTCCTCCGGAACTGGAAGCCCGGCCGCTTTAGTAGCAATCTCACCATATGAAACCTTCTTGCCACTTGACTTGTGATATAGCATCCCGGATTCTGTTGTGATTTCATCAGCAGGAACGTTCCAGGTATGTGCTGCGGCATTGATCAGCATTTGCCGACCCGCAGCTCCTGCAGTACGAAGGATTTTCCATCCCTGGCGAACAGACTGGCTTCCACCGGTGAACTGCCGCTCGAATCTTTCCGGGAAAAAGTCGGCTTGTTCTACAATCACATTTTTCCAATCCACATCCAATTCATCTGCAAGTATCATCGGAAGAGATGTCTTAACGTTCGAGCCGAACTCAGGGTTCGGCGCCATCAGCGTGACTCTACCGTTTTCTCCGATCTTGATGTAGCTGTTCAGCTCAAACCATTCCTTTGGCATGGCCAAGGCCTCTTCCGGTGACGGATTACAGGCAGCAAGCCAGCTAAAGCTTAACATCATGCCACCTCCTGCAAGAGCAGAAACTTTGAGAAACGATCTCCGGTTAATGGAAGTTTTAATGTATGTCATAGCAGAGAATTTGAGGATTAGGATTTTGAAGCAGTTCTAACAGCAGACCTGATTCTCAGGTATGTGCAGCATCGACATATATTGCCATTCATTGCAGACTCAATTTCCTCGTCTGATGGATTCGGATTTTTATTCAATAAAGCGACAGCTGTCATGATCTGGCCTGCCTGGCAATATCCACATTGAGGCACGTCGTGTTCAAGCCATGCTTTTTGAACAGGATGATCGGCGTTTTCCGAAATACCCTCAATTGTCGTGATCTTCTTATTTTCTACCTGCGACACCGGTAAAATGCAGGCACGTACCGCATTACCGTCGAGGTGAATAGTGCAGGCACCGCACTGCGCCATGCCGCAACCATATTTGGTCCCCACCAGGTCGAGGTGATCGCGAAGCACCCATAATACAGGTGTATTAGGATCGACATCTACGACTTGCTTCTTCCCATTGATGTCGAGGTTGATCTTTGCCATTATGTTGAATTTTAAATAGTCAATTTTTTAGTGCAAGCTAAATAAAGGCTGCGGATGACAGATTGCTAAAGATCCTGTATCGAAAACTACGAAATTTAAAGTTTGATTCCTGATTGCTTTGCTACCTTTCTTGCTTTTGCACGGCTTGCAAAACATGGCGGGCAGCCTTACCTTCATTTCTGCCGACGCTCGATTCAATAATGGATACGAGATGATCCAATTGTCCTGCAGTAAGCCCGTTATACATCCCAACGCCAAAGTGTGAACGCAGTTGGTTTTCCACTCCTCCAAGACTGGCGAGTGCAGAAATAGTAGCCAACTCACGGGTCTTCCAATCTAAATTGTCCCGACCGAAGATGGCGCCAAACAGGTGCTCTTTCAGGAATTGGTCAATGGCAGGGGCAAACTCAAAGACCTCGCCTTTTACAGGCTGCCCGACCAGCTTAGTTTGCATGTCGGTTCCAAATTGTAACCTGTTTATATCGGATGATATTGGCGATGGCTCTTTGCCGAACTGGTCATTAATGCCTTTGCCCTTTCTTTCTTTCAGAACAGTAATGAACGTGTTTAGCGCATTAAGACTTCGGGGAAATCCTGTATAGGCGTATAGCTGGACCAGCACTTCTTTGATTTCGTTAACTGTTAATCCAGCATCTAGGGCACCACTCAATGCTTTTTGTAACTGTACTAAATCCCCCGTTGCGGTGAAGGCTGAAATGGTAACGATACTTTGTTGTTTTAGATCCAACCGATGATTTGTATCCATCGTTTCTTGTGCATTTACCCTGCTTGATAAACAGGCCATAAAAAGTCCTATTGCGAAAATCTTTACTCGTGCCATATGAAATGTTTTAACAATATCATGCCAAACGTTGGCCTTCAGGGTAAGGCAAACGCCATAATGGAACCCGAAGGACTTTCTTTCGTACCTCCTATAGACAATGCCACGTACTGCTTCCCGTTAGCCTGATAGGTACATGCGGTGGCATTGGCAACAGCGGGCAAAGTTGTTTCCCACAGCAGCTTACCTGTTGATTTTTCCAAAGCCCGCAATTTTTTATCCTCGCTGCCGCTGATAAATATTAGACCGCCTGCAGTTACTACTGGTCCCGACTTACCTTCCTGGCCTGTTTCTGGTGCTCCTTTCTCCTGTCGTTTCAAATCATTTGCCAGGGGAATTTGCCACGCATATTCACCGGTTGAAAGATTAAGTGCATGCAATGTTCCCCATGGGGGCTTAATCGCCGGATTGCCACCTGGGTCCTTCCAGGTGACATAACCTGTTACGTTCAGGAAGTACAAGTCACGTACCGGCAGAGCGGTGTCAGTGTCAACTTTGACAACTTTATCTGTTGCCGGTGTAACACTATGCACGAAAGCCAGGATTGCTTCTTGTTCACTTTCCTTAAGAACACCGCCGTAAGGAGGCATCAAGCCCCCACCTTTTTTGATTTTATCCAACGCGGCCTCTCTTTTCATTCGTTTGTCGAGATCGACAAGAGATGGGTTTGGTGGTGAGCCAATTTTGTTAGCCCCGTGGCATGATGCACAGTAACTACTGTACAACCGCCTTCCCTGGTCAATCAGCGGCAAACCGGCTACTGCCTGCGGGTTTTCTTTAATAATAGTCTGAATATCTGGCGCCTCATTTGACCTAATGTATAGCATGTTTGCTGCCGGGTCATAAGCAGCGCCACCCCAATTCGACCCACCGCGGGTTCCTGGAAACATCAGCGTTCCTTTTAGATCCGGCGGGGTATATAGCCCTTCATATCGCATGGATTTAAACTTCCTGACGATTGCGTCGTGGCCGGTATCCGAGTAATTCGTGAGGTCATTTTCGGTAATTATTTGCCGGGCATACGGTTTAGGCTTCGAGGGGAACGGTTGTGTTGGCCAGGACTGTTCACCGGGAAGATTAGATGATGGAACAGGACGTTCTTCAACAGGAAAGAGAGATACGCCCGTTTCCCGGTTCAGTATAAAAACAAATCCCTGTTTACTTATCTGCGCAACCGCATCAATTTCTTTACCATCCCTTTTTACGGTGACGAGATTCGGCGGGGCGGATAAATCGTAGTCCCATATATCGTGATGTACCGTCTGATAATGCCATTTGTGTTTTCCTGTAGCTGCATCGAGAGCCAATACACAATTACCATATAGATTTTCTCCTATCCTATCAGCGCCATAAAAGTCGTACGTAGGTGAGCCCAGTGACATGAAGACCATCCCTCGTTTACTATCTAAGGCCATGCCAGCCCAACTGTTCGCTCCGCCCGCATATTTGTAGGCATCTTTCGGCCAGGTTTCATATCCTGGTTCTCCAGGAAGTGGAATGGTATGAAAGGTCCAGACAAGTTTCCCGGTTTTGCAATTATATGCACGGATATACCCCGGTGGCGTACCATATAAATCAGGTAGCCTGGAACCAACAATGATAAGATCTTTATATATAATTCCTGGCGAGGTCATCGTCACAGCAATTTTCTCAGGGTCGTCCCGAACGCCCACATTCAGGTTAACCTTCCCCTTTTCTCCGAACGTTTCAATCAGTTTACCCGTGCGGACATCGAGTGCAATAAGATGGTTGCCCGCTGCATACAATATGCGTTTATCGTCACCACTTTCCCAATAGGTAACGCCCCGAGTCACTCCGCTTCCTACGCCACCATTAAAAGGATCGTAGGACCAAATTTGTTCGCCTGTTGCAGCATTTAGAGCATAGGCCCATTGTTTGGCGGACATAGCATATAACACGCCATCCACAATGATAGGATTGCATTGACTACTCGCCGGTTGCGCAAACGCAGGCATATCATTTATTGCAAAGGTCCATGCTGGTTTCAGCTGGCTTACATTTGACGTGTTGATGTGATCCAATGGAGAATAACTGGAACTGTTAGCATCTGCTTTATAGACCGACCATGTTCGACCAGTGTCAATATTCTTATCGTTGCGTGATCGACATCCCACTACTGCGAGCAACGCTACGACAACAAAGAACGCGAATGGACGCGAATGGACGCGAATAAT
>DAINQQ010000193.1:0-10735 GCA_036742645.1 Flavitalea sp. | reverse complement strand
TGGTTATTTTAGTTCGAGACAACTAGTTTGGGATGAACCAATCTACCGCAATGTCTGGGGGCTCCTCTCCGAATTCGGAGATGCAGAAATAGCATCGCTCATTGCACCTCGGAATGTCATAATTGAACACAGCGTGGTGCCTGAGTTTGTCGAAAAAACAAAGGAATCGAGCGATAATCCCAGTCAGGTCGAAGGCTGGCCTTTTACCGGTTACAAAGGCACGTTGCGGACCCCTGCTTTCAAAGATGTAGAATCCGAATACAATCGCATTGATGAACTAATAAAGCCAGGTTTTCAATCCCGTTATCTTATCCGCGGTTCGAACAATAAGCCAGTTAGTTTCGGATCAGTAAAAGCACTGGAAAGATTTGCCATGGCTCTCGGAAATATTTCGGTTATGGCTATGGGCAATGAAATTCCTCGCGACAATCGAAAATCGTTTGGACCCGAAGAAAGGCAGTTACGCCAGGTAAAAGAAATCGAAGATCATGTTCAATGGTTGCTGCGTGAATCAGATCAGGAAAGAAATGCATTTTTCCTTCACAAAGTGATGCCAGAATTCAGACAAAGAAACTGGAGCACGAAACTTTATCATCCGTATTATTCACCAGATCGGTTTATTGAAAAGGGAAAGGAATATCGAAAGTTTTTTTGGGAAGAAATTTTGGGCAAATTTACAGATACGATGTTGCATCCAAATCCCCGTACGCGGAAAGTGTATGATAAGCAGAGGTGGACCGGTTATGAAGTTGTGTTGGATGTGTATAAAAATCTTTTCGCTTCAGGGATCATTCTAATACCAAAGGATATTAAGCCCGGCGAAAAGCGGCCGGTTGTTGTTTGTCAACATGGGCGTAATGATGTGCCGCAAAAACTTGTTGAAGGAAACTATCCCGCTTACAATGATGCAGCTGCGAAACTGGCTGACTAGGGATTCATCGTTTATGCGCCCCAAAATCCTTATCGTGGAGAAGATCGATACCGGTGGCTTACACGAAAAGCAAACACAATTAAGAAAACACTTTTTTCATTTATTATCTCTCAACACGACCAAACGCTTCAATGGCTTGGTCGGCTTCCGTTCGTAGATAAAAATAGAATTGCTTTTTATGGTTTGAGTTATGGAGGTGAGACAGCAATGCGCGTACCTGCTGTTCTGGAAGGCTACTGCCTTTCCATATGCGCTGGTGATTTTGGTGACTGGAGCAGAAAAGTTGTAGACGTCCGCTATCCCGGTAGTTTTATGAAAACCTTAGAATGGGAAATGCCTTATTTCAATATGGGAAGCACTTTCAGTTATGCTGAGATGGCCTACCTCATTTTTCCGAGGCCGTTTATGGTGGAACGGGGTCATCATGATATGGTGCAACCCGATGAGTGGGTTGCTTATGAGTACGGAAAGGTTAATTATTTTTATGATCAGTTTAATCTCGGAGAAAGAACAGAAATAGAATTTTTTAATGGTGGCCATACTATGAGGGGTGAGGGAACATTCAAGTTTCTGCACAAACATCTGAACTGGCCCTGAGAATTTTAATATTTCCGTGTATGAAGGGACCAACTTTCGAGGGATTCGGCCTGTCTGTAATAGTTGCAATGATCCGATTTCTATTCATGCTTCTTATTGCAACTATGATAGTCCATTTGGCCGCATGCGATACTAGAACATCTCATAAACGTCAAAGGCCAATTGATCCATGGGCTTTCAGATCAGTATTAGACAAGAAGCCAAGGATGCTGACGCTCGCATTGGATACTGCATGCTATGTAGCATATGATCTCGCTCACTGTACATTGTACAAAGTATGGAAAGGTGGAGTTTCGCTGGAAGGCGCTGCATATACAAACAAAAAGAATGTGCAGCCGACTGCGTGGGGAACGGCTTATTACGCTGACACCCTACAACATGCCAGATGGATTGTTGAGTTGGATGGAAAGAAGGATTCATTTCGCATTGTGAGCCGGGGTTATGTTTTACAGGATAATCAGATCAGTCTGAAATATGAATTAATACTTTCGTCAAAAGACACGATTCGCATTGAAGAGCGTCCAGAATTTATACGAGGCAAAACAGGACAGCCGGGCCTGGAGAGATCGTTCAATACATCAGGCATACCGGATGATGTAACAATTTCCATGAAATCCGATGATACCACATTTACGCTGAATGTCGAACGAAGCAATTCTTTAATTACTTACTATAATCCTCTTCCTGAACAGTTTCCTCCGCAAGCAGAAGAAGAATATGATCATCGGGGCAGATATTACATGGAAAAGAGTGACTGTTTTACGTGCCATGAGCTAGATAAGAACACAGTTGGACCTTCGCTACATCGAATAGCAGACCGGTATGAAAAGGAAAAGACTACAATAGCCTATTTGTTGCGGAAAATTAAGGATGGTGGATCGGGAGTCTGGGGCAGTTCAATAATGAATTCGCATCCAACTCTCACAGAGATTGAAATAAATACCATGGTGGATTATGTTCTTTCATTAAGATCAAAGCAGACAGCTGCCCCTCACTTAGAGCCTGAGGCTAATGAAGGAAAAATGGATAAACCCTTAAAACCTGGTTTTGAAGCCTCGCTGGAAGGAGTTCATCCCAGCTATGATCTTCAAACAATTCATAGACATGATTTCAAGCCGCGCGTAGGTGGGCTTGCTTTTCTAGCCCCTGGTCGTTTATTGGTATCCACCTGGGATTCTATCGGTGCCGTCTACCTGATGGATGGAGTTGAAACAGGAGATACAAATAAAATTACTGTCAAGCGAATTGCTTCAGGATTGGCTGAGCCTTTAGGTATTGAAGTTGTCGATGGGAAAATATTTGTTTTGCAGAAGCAAGAGCTAACCAGGTTAATTGATCACGATGGCGACGAGATTATTGATGAATATCGTACAATATGCAATACGTGGGGAGTTACTGCTGATTTTCATGAATTTTCTTTTGGATTAGTGTACAAAGACGGCTATTTCTATGCAACTCTTTCGTTGGCTATGCGGCTACTCGCCAATGAAAAGCAACAGCCCGACCGTGGCAAAACAATTAAGATTGGCATGGATGGCAGTTATGAATGGCTTAATTATGGCTTGCGCACGCCGAATGGAATTGGACTTGGTTTAGATGGAGAAATATTCGTAACGGACAACCAGGGAGAGTGGATTCCTGGAAACAAACTGATTCATGTGAAAAAAGGAGATTATCATGGGATGCCCTGGGGGCTTCCGGATCCATCCTCTCCCCCGCAAACAACTCCTCCAACCATTTGGTTGCCCGAGGATGAAATAGGAAACTCGCCTTCCGAACCAATACTGATGCAGGATGGGCCCTATAAAGGACAAATGCTTCATGGTGATGTAACGCATGGAGGTATTAAACGCGATTTTTTGGAAAAAGTAAAGGATGAATATCAGGGTGCGGTATTTCGTTTCACTCAGGGATTGGAAGCTGGTGTCAATCGCCTTTGCTGGGGTTATGATGGTGCGCTATATGTTGGTGGAATAGGAATGGTGGGTGGCTGGAGCTGGAAAGAAAAACAGTACGGTCTTCAACGAATGAAGTACAATGGAAAGCTTACATTTGAAATGCGGGCAATTCGCGCCAAACCACGTGGTTTTGAAATAGAATTTATCGAACCACTCAAAATCGGCGAGGCAATACGACCATCTGACTTTCTCATCCAGCAATGGTGGTACCTTGCTACAGAAGATTATGGGGGGCCAAAAAAGGATTTGGAGAAACTAAAAGTCACTCGAGTCACTGTATCAAACGATCGAAAAAACGTTTATTTGGAAATCGCAGGTCTAAAAAAGGAACATGTTATTTATTTCCGCCTACCGGAGAATCTTGAAAGCGCCAGCGGGCAACCGTTATGGTCTTCAGAAGCATGGTACACTTTAAATAACATTCCTGAATGATTTAAAATTCATATGACTGTCAACCGGCAAAAATTCTTACTTATTTTTTTGCAATAAATCTCACGCTTATTGATCTGCATGGACAATCAAAACGAAAAGTTTAACCGCAGGGAATTTGTTAAGGGTACAGGAGCATTCATGACCTTGAGTATGCTTGGACTGTCATCGACCTCCAAATCCTTTAATAACAACATGAAACGATATGCGAAAATTGGGATTAAGCACACTAATTCTAACTTTGAAAGAGAACCTCTCAATCCCTACAGGTTCAAGGGAAGTGTTATAACAGAATGTTGGCAAGCCGTCGCTTATCTGGAGGGAGAATCCGGTATAGGTAAAGTAGGACTCGGCACCCAGGGCATACTCTGGTCTGATTCAAAAGTGTTTCATGCGCATTCAGAGCCCGGTGGCAATGCCTTAATGTACGCAATGACTGAAAGAGCATTGCAACTAATAAAAGGTAACTCTTTTACGAATCCGTTGGAATTGTTGGATGACCTTTTGCCGCAAGTATATGCCTATGGTCAAAAAATTACCAACAACCCGGATTTGAGAAAAACATTCGCATTGAACTCATTAGTATGTGTCGATAATGCCGCATGGTTATTATATGCGCACGAAAACAATATGGATCAATTTGATGAAATGATTCCTGAAGAATATAAGCCGGGACTATCTCATCGTCATAGTAAAGTGGCCAGTATCCCATCGTTTAGTGTGGGAACAAAAACGGATGTGCTTAAAGCAGCCGCAGACCAGGGATATTTTATCATGAAGCTCAAGCTTGGATCTCCCGGTACCCAGGAAGAAATGCTTCAAAAAGATATGGCTTTTCTGTCAGCAGTTCATGCAGATATTGGACATTATAAGACGCCTTACACTAAAAATGGAAAAATTCCTTACTATCTCGATCCGAATGGAAGATATGAAACGAAGGATACCCTTTTACGTTTTCTGGATCATGCAAAAAAAATCGGCGCCTTTGATCAGATTGCATTGATAGAAGAACCGTTTGAAGAAAAAAATGATGTGTTTGTAGGTGATCTTGGAGTTACAATTGCCGCAGATGAAAGCGCACATACTGTTGAGGATGCCTCTACGCGTATTGAACAAGGTTATAAGGCAATTGTATTAAAGGCAATAGCTAAGACATTAAGTATGACCTTGAAAATCTCTCAACTTGCCTACAAAAAACAAATCCCGTGCTTTTGCGCTGACTTAACAGTGAATCCGATCCTGGTCGATTGGAACAAGTCTGTAGCTGCGCGCCTGGCGCCTTTTCCTAATTTGGATATTGGATTAATGGAAACAAATGGTCATCAATATTATAAAAATTGGGATAAAATGATGACCTACCATCCCAAGGCAGGAGCTAAATGGACGCAAACACAGAACGGAGTTTATCTCACAGACAAATCTTTTTATGAAGAAAGTGGAGGGATTTTTCAACCGTCAGCGCACTATGAACAAATGTTTAAACAAGTCGGGTAGAGGTTGCCGGTAGGCAAGTTGGAGTTTCTCCCGCAAGTTTGTCAAAGAACCGTACGTGATAAGTGACGGAATTAAAGAAAGGACAATTGACAGATTCTCATTACTAAATTTCAGTTTGATACAAGACAGGCGATGCTGAACTTTAGTTTTTAATTTCATCAAATATTTTCAATCGGAATCGATTGCGGCAGATGGAAGACTTCTCTTATTTAGAGTCGCGGTAATTGCCAATACGCTGGCTTTTCCTGAATGAAAAAAGTTGCATAAATCCTGGGACGTCAATTTTATCGGCTGCGCCAAATTTCAGAACGAGTCATATCTTTAGTAAGCACCTGTTGCCGGCTGACGAATGGCCCAACAGCATAAAAGCCACTCTGATAACACAGAACGATGAGAAACGCAGCCATTTTAATCTTATTCATTTTTAGTCTTCTAAAAGTAGCGGGGCAAACGCAACAAAAATTAGAACTAAACAAAGAATATAAAAATGTTGTGGTGACCAAATCATCTAATCTGGTTTTTACATTACCCTTATCAAAAAATGGCATTTATCAGTTCTCGATTTTGCAACAAGGCATTGCCGTGTATTATGCATTATTTGGTGCTGACAATGCCAGATTATACGAATGCAATTATCCCGACGATTTTGTTGGCTATGAAAAGTTTGAATACAGTCCAACCAATGTAGGAAACGTCAAACTGGTAATCAAACGTTTTGATGACCAGGAAAATCCAGATTCAGGACAAATAACTATTTATGTTAAAAGCCTCAATACAAAAGAAATTGCAATAAGAAATCAAATAAGAAAAGAATTGGAACCCGAGAATAATAAAAATGTTCAGACAATTGATATTGACCATTTTTGGGAAGCCTTTGATAATTTAAAAAATTGCAAAAACTTTTCGGATAGCGCTGCATCTTTTCAAAAGCTATACCTGGACAGGGCGACAAATGGGTTGTTAGACTTTATTCAGGCAAGAGAATTGACCGCTGAAAAATTTCTAGATGCTGTTTCAAAAAATTACCAATTCTACCAATCTGTTCGAAATAATACCTATGAGGCCAAAAAAGCTGACCCTGTTATTGAAGAGGTGTTTGAGCGGTTTAAAGAAATATATCCCAACTTCAAACCTTTCAAGGTGTGCTTTGCAATAGGCATAAAGAATACAGGAGGAACAGTGTCAAATGAATACGTTTTGATAGGAACAGAAGTTACAACAGCAACCAATGAAAAAAGTATCGACAGTAAAGGCATCATTCAAAAAATTAAAAGCATCGTTGCTCATGAGTGTGTCCATACACAGCAGAAGTTAAACCCTGATTCTGCCGCGATAAAATGTGAGCTCTTGTACAAAACATTAAAAGAAGGGGCTTGTGATTTCATTGGAGAGTTAGTATCGGGAAATCCAAAGAAGAATGGGTATGGCGATAAAAACGAAGCCAGACTTTGGGATGAATTTAAAAACGAGCTTTGTAACCAAAACATCGGCAATTGGTTGTACAATGGATCTTCAGTAAAAGGGAAGCCGGCGGACCTCGGATATTATATTGGCTTTAAAATAGCCGAAGCATACTACAAAAATACAATAGACAAGAAACAGGCAATTGTTGACATTATTGAAATGGTAAACCCCATTCAATTCTTAGAACGAAGTAAATACGACCAGAAACAAAAGAACTAAACTTCTGGCGATAGCAGCCTTACCTTGAAGAAAAATATCCAATAAGACAATGTCAGGTTTTTCCTTTTAAATTATTTATATGGCAAGAGGGACCGACCTAGCAATTGTGCCCACGGAATAGCCTGCCCTCGCTAAAAATGTCCTCGGGGCCATAAAAAATATTTACTTAATGATGATGGACACTATAATGACGAGAACGGAAGTGGCGGCCTTCACATAAGAATCCCTTTCAAAGCATCAGTAAAAAATGTCCGATCTTATTATGATAGCGTTTTCAAGTCAGACGCTGTATACCGTGCACTTCTCCCAACCAGGAATTCAAGGACAGTATGATACTCCAGTGCACAAATGTCACATTATGCATCGAAGGTAAAAGAAAGGACTGACTGTTAGAAAGAGCACGATGGACAATCATTCAGGCTTACAGCTACCGACATGGAAAAACATTAGTTAAAAGAAATCGGAAAAAAATTTGCGTAGTCAAATAGCTACATTTATATTTGTAGTCAAATAGCTACGCAATGAACTTAAGACGAGACGTTTTTCAAGCCATAGCAGACCCGACAAGAAGGACTATACTTCTATTGGTAGCCTCACAAGCCATGACAGCAGGTGCAATAGCCTCAAACTTTGACACAGCAAGACCGACAGTTTCAAAACACCTGCAAATACTCACCGAGTGCGAATTACTTGAACAAACACAAAACGGCAGGGAAATTTACTATCACATCAATGCAAAAAAAATGAAAGAAGTAGCCGACTTTATTGAACCATTCCGCCAAATGTGGGATGATAGATTTACTAAATTGGAAACAATAATGAAAAAATACAAATCAAAAAAATAGAATCGTATGGAACGAAAGACAAAAATCAATGCCGAAGACGGCAAACAAGAATTAATGATAACAAGGGAATTTGATTTGCCATTGGAATTACTTTTTAAAGCGTATGTGGAGTCCGACATTGTTGAGCAATGGATGGGAACGAAAGTGCTGAAGCTTGAAAATAAAAGGCACGGCAGTTACCAATTTGAAACAACCGATCCTCAGGGAAACAGATACGGTTTCAATGGGGTAATCCACGAGTTTAGCCCGAACCAGAAAATCACACGGACATTTGAGATGGAGAATACGCATTTTGGCGTTCAGCTTGAGTTCTTAGAATTTGAAAAACTCACTGACGACACCAGCAAACTCAATATGCACGTAATATATGAATCGGTTGCACACAGAGACCAGGTGCTTAAGTTGCCCTTTGCTCAAGGCATAAATATGGCACACAACCGACTTCAGGATATCGTAAGCAAACTTGCCTACCGGTGAGGTAGGTTTAAAATAACACACCCATGACAAAGAGAAATAGAATTATCTATTGGATTTCTACTATCTGGCTTGCATTAGGAATGCTGGCAACTGGAACGTTGCAGTTATTCAAAGTGAAAGCGGAAGGAGCCGTGGCGCCGCCCGGTGTAGATGGAATTGTACATTTGGGCTATCCTATCTATTTTCTAACGATACTAGGTGTTTGGAAAATTTTGGGAGTTGTAGCATTGCTTATTCCTAAGTTTCCTTTACTGAAGGAATGGGTTTATGCTGGATTTGTCTTTGCCATGTCGGGAGCAATATTTTCACATATTGCATCGGGTAATTCCGTGAATGAAATATTTCCCTCGTTGTTACTTTTACTGCTGACGGCTGTATCGTGGTATTTCAGACCTGCTGATAGAAAAACCCTGCCTACCGGCAGGCAGGATTTTAGTTAATCAATAAATGAATAGAATGAAAAATCCTAAGGTTGATTTTTATTTCAGTAAAGCCAAAAAGTGGCAGAAAGAATTGGAGCAATTGAGAATGATCGTTCTTGGCTGTGGACTGACCGAAGAATTGAAGTGGGGTGTTCCTTGTTACTCGTTTCAGACCCGCCTTGCCGGCAGGCAGGAAAGTAACATAGTATTAATACATGTGTTTAAAGAATACTGTGCGCTTTTGTTTTTCAAAGGTGCCTTGTTAAATGATGGCAAGAGTATTTTAATCCAACAAACGGAGAATGTGCAGGCAGCACGCCAGGTTCGGTTCACCAATGTTCAGGAAATAGTTAAAATGAAAACTATCTTGACAGCTTATATTTATGAAGCCATTGAAATGGAAAAAGCCGGTTTGAAAGTGAATTTAAAAAAGACTACAGAATTCATCATTCCTGAAGAATTTCAAAATAAATTAGACAAAAAACCTGCCTTGAAAACTGCTTTTGGTGCATTGACGCCGGGACGGCAAAGAGCATACATTCTTTATTTTACTGCGCCCAGGCAATCCAAAACCCGGGAGTCAAGGGTTGAAAAATGTATGCAGCAAATTCTCAACGGAAAGGGATTAAATGATTAGTACATCTATGGGAAAATAAATTGATCAAACTTTTAAGATATCACCTCACTTTGCCTTCATTCCAACTCCTTTTTGGATCGCAGGCAACACTCAATCAAATAATCTAAAAACGGAAAAAACAAAAGACATATCAGAAAAGAAAAAAAATTTGCCTATTGGATAATTACTATACTATTGGTATTGGGAATGCTAGCAGTGGGAATTGCAGAATTATTTAGAGCACCTATTTAACAGCAATTATAAAAATATGAACAACATCAAAGGCAATAAAAAGAAGTTGTCACCAGAACTACATGCAGGACTGCTCAGAACATTGAAAGCCCGTTTTGAGAAAAACATGAACCGCCATAAAGGTCTTGAATGGGCTAAAGTTCAAACAAAGCTGGAGGCTGATAGTGAAAAACTGTGGTCACTCAATGAAATGGAAATAACGGGCGGAGAACCGGATGTTGTTGGCTATGATAAAAAGACGGGCGAATACATTTTTTTTGATTGTTCAGCGGAAAGTCCTAAAGGACGCAGAAGTCTTTGTTACGACCATGAAGCGCTGGAGTCAAGGAAAGAACATAAACCGGAAAATAGCGCCATTGAGATGGCAGCTGACATGGGCATTGAGATTTTAACCGAAGAACAATATCGGCAATTGCAGAAACTTGGAAATTTCGATACGAAAACATCCAGCTGGATAAAAACACCTTCGGATATACGAAAGCTTGGTGGTGCCGTCTTTGCTGATTACCGCTACGGCCATGTGTTCGTGTATCACAACGGTGCTGAGTCTTACTATGCTGCCAGGGGGTTCCGTGCCTCGCTAAAGGTCTAAATTTTGCACAGACTGCGAAGCGGGTCCATCGACATTACAATCCAGGATGAAAAAGCTGGGCATTCACAAAGGGATTAGCGAATGCTCCCGATAATAAACGATTAAAACTTTCAATCTTAAAAAATGGCCAACTCAGCACCTATTTGGCCTGATTGGTTAAAGTTGCCGCTCGGATAGAGGCAAATGTTGTCAATAACTTCAGGTCTTCCATAATATCGTGCACCACTGGGAGTATGGGTATTCTTGTCGGGGCCATCAGTTTTACTCATGTAATTTTCCGAAAAGAGAGTTTTCTGAGGGATTTAATTTGTTCAAACATTTGCTTGTAAAATCAATTCACTTATCTTTGCCGTCCTGAAATTGGGGACTTGTTCCTCAAGTTTCTGGATCGGTAGTTCAGTTGGTTAGAATGCCGCCCTGTCACGGCGGAGGTCGCGGG
>DAINQQ010000192.1:0-10959 GCA_036742645.1 Flavitalea sp. | reverse complement strand
CCTTAAAAAATATATAGGGAGATCCTGGCACGAATTCGCCCGTTTCAATAATTACGCCTCCTGCCTGCGTTATTTTTTCCCGCGTTCCTTCTATGTCTCTTGCTTCTCTTAGTCTGAAACCAAAATGTGCAATCCCGCCCGAGTTTCCAATGGGTTGATTCTTATTTTTCTCAAAGACCAAAATATCATGGCAGCCTGGGGTTGTTAACTGTATCATGTTTTGTTCATGGTACATGACCTGCATGTCGAACACTTTCTGGTAGAATGCAAGCGTTCTTTCGATATCATGTACCGCAATAGCTAAATGAGTGAGACCGTAGGTTTTCATTGCAGTAATTGGTACTAATTGTGACGAATTATTGCGAATGGATTTACGAATGTAGTTTGCATTTGTGTTTGTGCTAATTTACAGATATTCTTAACTCATTTATTATATGATCACGAACCGATTACTGGTGCTCTGTTCTTTGTTAGTTGTTTTAGCTTCCTATAAAGTGCAAAACAAGGATACTAAGGAGGATCGGAATAAATGGGTCAGCTTGTTCAATGGTAAGAACCTTGATAATTGGAAAATTAAAATAGCCGGTTATCCGCTGGGTGAAAATTTCGGAAATACATTCCGTGTGGAGAACGGTATTCTCAGCATACGTTACAATCAATATGATAGTTTCAGCAACAAGTTTGGTGCGATCTATTATGATAAAAAGTTTACGAATTATCGATTGAAAGTAGAGTACCGGTTTGTAGGGGAAACTACAAAAGGCGCACCTTCCTGGGGATTTCGCGATGGTGGTATCCAGTATCATTGTCAATCGCCTTCTTCCATTGGACTGACTCAATCCTTTCCGGTTTGCCTGGAATACAATTTACATGGAGGCAATGGTAAAGATGAACGGCCGGTTGGTGAAATATGTACACCAGGAACTTCTGTTGAGATCAATGGCAAGCGAAATGAATCATTCTGCACACCTCCCTTTGTTAAGACAACATTTCACGGTGATCAATGGGTCACTGCGGAGATCGAAGTGAGAGATAGCATAATCAGGCATTTCGTGAATAGACAGGAGATCATCCAATATAAAAATCCGAGGTATGATCCAAAACATCAACAAGGAAAGAATTTCATCGTGAATGGGAACGACGTTGTTAAAGAAGGTTGGATCTCATTGCAATCTAACAGCCATCCCATGGATTTTAGAAAGATAGAGATCATGGAGTATTAATCTTTTCGAAATAGTTGAATAGTGATTGAACCGAACGCGCCCGCAGTTCTCAGAAACTGTCCGGAAAAGCGGTATATTTAGATACGGTTTCTTTCTTCAAATTGCCTTATCTCAAACTCTGCTTCATGAAATACCCTGCAATACAAAATTATATTAATGGCCACTTCACCAACGCTTCTTCCACAAGAACGCTGGAAGTTACTTCGCCCATAGATGGAGCCGCTCTTTCAACCGTTCCGATGTCATCCGCAAAGGATCTTGACTCGGCAGTTCGAGCCGCAAAAGCTGCGTTTCCTTCCTGGAGTAGAATGCCCATCAAAGAAAGAGTCCAGGTGTTTTTCAGATACAAGTACCTGCTTGAAAAAAATTTACAGGAACTGGCGGAACTGGTAAGTGAAGAAAACGGAAAAACGATAGGCGAAGCTATTGCCGAAATAGAAAAATGTATCGAGCTCACAGAGTTCGCCTGCTCCCTTCCGCAATTGGTAACTGGAGAAGTGCTGGAAGTGAGTAAGGGAGTAGAATGCCGAACCGAACATGTTGCTCTTGGTGTTGTTGCCTCCATCGTTCCATTTAATTTTCCAAGCATGGTTCCTAACTGGACCATGCCCAATGCCATTGCATTGGGAAACTGCATGATTATGAAACCTTCGGAGAAAGTTCCCCTGAGCGTTGGTAGGTTGGCGTTGCTATTAAGAGAAGCAGGTTTGCCAGACGGAGTTTTCAGCGTAGTTCACGGTGATGTTGAAATAGTCGAAGCCATTTGCGACCACCCTGGTATTGAAGCGGTCTCGTTCGTAGGATCTACAAAAGTTGCCCGTATTGTATACCAGCGGGCTACACATAATTATAAAAGGTGTCTTGCACTGGGTGGTGCTAAAAATCATCTGATGGTGTTGCCCGATGCAAAACCGGAAATGACCGCGCAGAATGTTGCTGCTTCTATGACCGGTTGCGCAGGCCAGCGTTGTATGGCGGCATCGGCGATGGTTGCTGTAGGACAAACAGATCATATTGTAGAAAAAATCTGCGATGAAGCAAGGAAAATCGTACCCGGTAAAAATCTTGGAGCAGTTATCAGTAAAGAATCAAAAGAAAGAATCGAACGATATATTACAGAAGCCGAACAAAAAGGTGCAAAAATCCTTGTAGATGGCCGAAATACAAAGGTGGATGGAAAAGAAAATGGAACTTATGTTGGACCTACCGTTATTGATTATGTGAAACCAGACATGGCAATCGCCCAGGAGGAGGTTTTCGGTCCCGTGCTCAGCATCATGCGCACAAACACCCTGGATGAAGCCATCGCGATCGAGAATCAAAGTCCATACGGAAATGCAGCCTCGGTGTTCACACAAAACGGAGGATATGCCCGTTATGTAATGGACAGGGCGAGTGCGGGCATGGTCGGTGTGAATGTAGGTGTGCCAGTACCGCGTGAACCATTTTCATTCGGTGGTTGGAATGAAAGCAAGTTTGGTGTTGGCGATATCACCGGAAAAAGCTCCATCGAGTTCTGGACGAAGTTGAAAAAGTCAACTGTAAAATGGAATCCGGAGGCGGGAGTTAATTGGATGAGCTGATGCCGGGTACTGTAACATAAAATTTTGTACATGTTAGAAAGCATCTTAAAAAAATCAGAAGCCCAGGAAATTATACAGGATAACCAGGATTATACATTGTTTTCCTGGAGTAAGCAGAAAGGAGTGAATCCGATCGCCGTGAAATATGCGAAGGGTGTGTATCTGTATGATTACGATGACAAGCGTTATATCGATTTTTCATCGGGGTTAATGAATGTAAATGTCGGGCACGGTAACCAGCGTGTAACGATGGCTGTGGCAGAACAAATGCGGCAGGTGAGTTACATAACTCCTGGTTGTGTTACAAAGGTGCGTGGCGAGTTGGGAAAAATGCTTTCCGAAATTACTGCTGGAACCCTAAACAAAACACTGTTCACAGTAGGCGGTGCTGAAGCAATCGACAATGCAATCAAACTTGCCAGGTTATATACAGGCAGACACAAGATCATTGCTCGATATAGAGCGTTTCATGGTGCATCGTATGGCGCCATGTCGGCTGGCGGCGACCCGAGGAAATTGCCCAACGATGCGCAGCAGGTTCCAAATATTGTTCATGTTGAAGATCCATACTGTTATCGCTGTCCCTGGGGACAACCGGGTCCCGACGCTTGTAACAGGGAATGTGTAGGGCATGTTGAAAGAGTCATAGAATTTGAGGGACCGGAAAATGTCGCCGCAATCATTATGGAAGGAGAGAGCGGTTCATCTGGTTGCATTAAATATCCTCCTGATTATTTGCAAAGAATCAGGGCCATCTGTAATAAGTATGGAATATTATTAATTGCCGATGAAGTGATGAGCGGATTTGGAAGAACAGGAAAATGGTTCGGCGTAGATAACTATGGAGTAGTTCCTGATATGATTGCAACAGCGAAGGGTATAACCGCCGGCTATATCCCGTTAGGCGCTTTAATTGTGAGTGATAAAATAGCAAAGCATTTTGATGATAAGGTTTTGTGGTTGGGACTTACTTACTCGGCACATCCTGTTTGCTGTGCGGCAGGCGTGGAGGTTTTGAAGATATATGAAGATGAACACCTGATCGAAAATGCTGTGTCGATTGGTAAATATATTGATCAACGCGTCGAGCAAATGAAGGCGATTCATCCGAGCATCGGTGATTTCAGGAATACGGGTTTGCTGGGATGTATCGAGCTTGTGAAAAATAGGATCACCAAAGATCCAATGGCTCCCTTCAATGCAAAACCTGATGAAATGGTGATAATGAATAAAGTCGCGGCAAAGATCAGGGAGCTTGGCATGTACACGTTTGTGCGCTGGAATTATATTTTTATTGCGCCACCGCTTTGTATTACAAAAGCTGAAGTCGATGAAGGATTGGCGATCATCAGCGAGGCGATCAAAATCGCGGATGAATACGTAAATTGATGCATGGAATTATTGGCATAAAGACACGAAGACACAAAGATATTTTAGCCATCATACACCTTCGTGCCTTCGTGTTTTAGGGCCAATAATCCCTGCTTTACCGAGTAATTATTGTAAGGCAGCTTGCTTCGCCATCGATACAAAATCAGCATTCAGTTTATGAAGGAAATAAGTGATTCAAATACAAAAATCAGCTCCTCCTCATTATACAGCGAAGATCTTGCTCCGGTTTCCCCTGCAAATAGAACCTGGAATACCTGGAACTATGCCGCGTTGTGGATTAGCATGAGTCTTTGCATTCCGACATATATGCTCGCTAGTTCTTTGATTGGTGGAGGTATGAACTGGTGGCAGGCAATTCTCACAATCTTTCTTGGGAATACAATTGTGTTGATACCGATGGTATTGAACGGTCATGCTGGTGCTAAATATGGAATCCCGTTTCCTGTTTTTGCACGAGCAAGTTTCGGAGTAAAAGGTGCTAATCTTCCGGCGCTCCTTAGAGCAATTGTTGCCTGTGGGTGGTTCGGTATTCAAACCTGGATAGGAGGCTTTGCACTTTACCAGGTGTTACGTTTATGGATACCTGCTTTAGAGACACTGCCGGAAATATTTCCTTCCTCTTTTGGTTTGGCAACTGGCCCTGCTATCACTTTCTTCTTGTTTTGGTTGTTGAATATGTACATCGTATACCTTGGTGTGGAGAGTATAAAAAAGCTGTTGGTTTTTAAGGCTTTTTTTCTTCCACTTGCGGCGTTGGTACTATTATTCTGGGCGATATCCGCTAGCAACGGATTAGGGCCGATTCTGGCCCAACCTTCAAGGTTTGTTTCCTCATCAGCGTTCTTTAATTTCTTTTTTCCGGCGCTTACCGGCATGGTTGGTTTTTGGGCAACGCTCTCATTGAATATACCCGACTTTACGCGTTATGCAAAGAGCCAGCGTGCGCAGATTGTTGGACAAGCCATTGGCCTTCCACCGTCAATGACTCTATTTGCCTTTATTGGCGTTGCCGTTACTTCTGCTACGATGATCATCTACGGATCGACTATCTGGGATCCCGTGGTGTTGGCTGGAAAATTTGAAAACAGATTGCTTGTTAGCGTTGCAATGATCGCTGTCATAATATCTACACTTGCTACCAATATTGCTGCGAACATTGTGAGTCCCGCAAACGACTTTGCCAACCTCGCGCCCAAAAAAATAACTTTCAAGACAGGTGGACTCATAACTGGCATCGTCGGTGTATTCATATTTCCGTGGAAACTGATCGCAGATCCAACAGGATATATTTTTACCTGGCTGGTTGGATATTCGAGCTTACTTGGTCCAATAGGTGGTATTATGATCGTTGATTATTATTTTGTTCGGAGACAACAACTCAACACAAAAGAGTTATACCAACACAAGGGCGAGTATAGTTACAATAATGGCGTTAATTACGCGGCGATCGGCGCACTGATGCTGGGTATCATTCCAAATATTCCAGGATTTCTTACAACCATTAAAGTAATAGCCGCTGATGCAGTTCCGGCCTGGCTTTCTGGTCTGTACAATTATGCATGGTTTGTAGGATTTTTCGTAAGCAGCATTTCATATATGGTAATGATGAAGGGAAGAACCATTGAAAAACATAATGTAACAAAAGTTCAGTTAGAATCAACGGCTGAAGTATAGGCTTGACTCACTTCGCTCGCCATCATGGTTCGACTATGCTCACCACAATCTGGCGTATGTCAATACTTATTAAAAATGGAAGAATTATAACTGCTGATGCGGATTATACTGCCGATATTTTCATCGATGGTGAAACCATTCATACAATTGGCAAAAATCTTTCTGTGAAAGCAGATAAGGAAATAGATGCAACCGGTAAGTTGATCTTTCCCGGCGGAATCGATCCGCATGTTCACCTCGATATGCCTTTTATGGGAACATTCTCCAGTGATACACACGAAACAGGAACAAAGGCTGCATTATTTGGAGGAACAACGACCGTAATAGATTTCGTGCTACAGAAACAAGGACATTCGTTACAGGAAGCTTTGGCGGAATGGAATTCGAGAGCACAAGGCAATGCTGTTGGGGATTATAGTTTTCATATGGCCGTTACCGATTTTAATGCGAACACAAAAAAAGAGATCAAAACGATGGTCGAGCAAGAAGGAATCACTTCCTTCAAAACTTTTATGGCCTATAAAGGAGCATTGATGATTGATGATCGGCAGATGATTGGTTTGATGGAAGAAGTTAAGCTACAGGGCGGCATGGTTACTGTACATGCTACGAATGGTGACATGATCGATTACCTCATTGCGAAACATACAGGCGAAGGAAAATTGTCGCCGCTCTATCACTATCTCTCTCAACCAGAAGTTACGGAGGCAGAAGCATCAGAGCGTTTCGCAGACATGGCAAATTATACGGGCTGCCCCGCGTACATCGTTCATCTCACTTGCGAAGGCGCATTAAATGCCGTCAGAAATGCAACGCGCAGAAACCAAAACATATTTGTAGAGACATGCATCCAATACCTATTATTGGATGCGTCTTTATATGAACAAAATTTTGAAGGGGCGAAATGGGTGATGAGTCCGCCGTTGAGACAAAAGAAGGACCAGGAAACTCTTTGGGCAGGGATCAGGCAGGGAATTGTGAATATTGTTGCAACAGATCATTGTCCTTTCATGTGGGAGCAAAAGAAAATGGGCAAAGATGATTTTTCGAAAATCCCGAATGGTCATCCTGCAATAGAAAACAGGATGGAGCTGTTATATAGTGAAGGAGTGCATAAGGGGCGGATTTCTTTGAACAAGTATGTGGAAGTCGCCTGTACGAATCCCGCGAAGATATTTGGAATGTTTCCCCGGAAGGGAACTATTGCCATCGGTTCGGATGCGGATCTTGTGATCTTCGACCCGGAAGTGAAACATGTCTTGTCTGGCTCAACACATCATATGAATGTTGATTATTCGGGTTATGAGGGATGGGAGATTACGGGAAAAGTTGGGATAGTTGTATTAAGAGGTCAGATTGCTATAGATGATAATAAATGTTTTGTAGAAAAGGGTTATGGAAAATTTATTGTGCGAAAAAAGGTAACAAATAATATATAATCCTTTGTGCCTTTGTTTCTTTGTGGCCTTTTCACTTCGCAAATCAGAGGGCCACAAAAAGACAGCGAAGGCACAAAGAATCGAGAGTGAATTACTACAAAAACACAATTCAAAATATGCCGAGAATTATAAAATCAGGACTCATACAAATGAGTTTGCCAAAGACAGAGGGAGAAGGAACTATTGAAGAGATAAAAGAAGCAATGGTTCAAAAGCATATCCCGTTGATTGAGGAGGCCGGTAAGAAAGGTGTGCAGATACTTTGTCTGCAGGAAATTTTTAATACTCCTTATTTCTGTCCCGGCCAAGACAAAGCCTGGTACGAATCTGCCGAAGCGGTACCTGGGCCCACCGTTAATCGTATCACAGAATATGCAAAGAAGTACAACATGGTGATAGTAGTTCCGGTGTATGAAAAGGAGCAGGCTGGAGTCTTATACAATACCGCAGCTGTGATTGATGCAGATGGAACCTTTCTCGGGAAGTACAGGAAAAACCATATTCCGCACACTTCCGGTTTTTGGGAAAAGTTCTTTTTCAAACCGGGGAATCTTGGTTATCCGGTTTTTCAAACACGATATGCAAAGATTGGCGTGTACATCTGCTATGACCGTCATTTCCCTGATGGCGCAAGAATTCTTGGACTTAATGGCGCGGAGATCGTCTATAACCCTTCTGCAACGGTTGCCGGCTTATCACAATATTTGTGGAAACTCGAACAACCTGCACACGCAGCTGCTAACGGGTATTTTATGGGATGTATTAACAGGGTAGGTGAGGAAAGACCATGGAATCTCGGAAAGTTTTATGGTTCGTCTTATTTCGTGGATCCACGGGGGCAAATATTTGCCCAGGCTTCTGAAGATAAGGATGAGTTATTGGTAGCCGAATTTGATCTCGATCTGATTGAGGAAGTGCGCAGCACATGGCAGTTCTTCAGAGATAGAAGACCTGAGACGTATGGTAAACTCGTTGAATTATAATCTTCGTCGTGCCCTTTGTGCTATTGCGTTGTGTTGTTTATGAACCTTTCGATTGTGCAGTCAGGGTTCACGACGAACACCTGGAATGGCACAAGGGACACGAAGGAAGAAATTGTTTTTAAAAAATGTGCCTCATTAAAATAATTTATGTCGATTTCAAATAATAGACTGTCTTCAGAACAATACGAGAAGAACTTCGATGATATACATCCTCCTTTTGAAACGAAGGAAGCTGTACTTGTTGAAGCAAATCGCTGCTTGTTTTGCTATGATGCGCCGTGTATGAAATCATGTCCCACCGGTATCAACGTTCCAAAGTTTATTAAACAGATTACTACCAATAACATCAAAGGATCAGCGACCACAATCTTTCTTGCAAACATTTTTGGCGGCGGCTGCTCAAGAGTTTGTCCTGTAGAAAAGCTTTGCGAAGGCGCCTGTGTGTATAATCTAATGCATGAGGAACCGATTGCGATCGCAAAACTACAGCGATATGCTACCGAAGACGCGATTGAAGAGAAGTGGAAATTGTTTGAACGAAAGCCTTCAATAGGAAAGAAAGTTGCGGTCGTGGGTGCTGGCCCAGCGGGGTTGAGCTGCGCGCATGTGTTATCGAGAGAAGGAGTTGATGTTACCGTATATGAAAAGGAAAGCAAGGGTGGGGGATTGATGACATATGGTATCGCTGCTTATAAGGTGACACCCAAATTCTGCAGTGATGAAGTCGACTTTATTACTTCTCTTGGTGGTATTGAGATAAAGTACAATCACGGGCTGGGAAAAAATATTTCGCTCGAACAATTGCAGCAGCAATACGATGCTGTTTTCCTGGGCATCGGTGTAGGATTGGCGAATCCATTGAACATACCGGGCGAGGATCTCGCAGGTGTGGAAAATGCAATTGATTTTATTTACAATATCCGTGATAAAGGTTATCCCAATGTGCCGGTCGGAAACCGGGTCATTGTTATCGGTATGGGTATGACGGCAATCGATGCAGCCACCCAGGCAAAGCGTTTGGGTGCGAAAGAGGTAACGATGGTATATCGCCGGACAGAAGCCGAAAAAGCGTGTACACAAGCCGAGCTTGATATCGCAATGCTTGATGGATGTAAAATCGTTTGGTTGGCCGCTCCAAAAGAGATAATCGGTGCAGACGGAAAGGTAACTGCGCTTATTTGCGATGTAATGACCCTTGGTGCACCTGACCACACCGGCAAACCTGCGCCAATATGTACAGGTGAAACCTTCACACTGGAAACGGACATGGTCATTAAGGCAACAGGGCAAAAGCCATTTGAAGAATTGGTAAGTTACTATGGAATTGAGAATAGAAGGGGCAAAATTCTTTCGAAAGATAATCACTCGACAAGTCTTTCAAAGATATTTGCCGGGGGCGATTGTGTCAATGGAGGAAAGGAAGTCGTTGATGCGGTGCAAGCAGGGAAAGAAGCTGCTTCTGCAATAATGGACTATTTGGGCGGATAATATTCTCGTAAAGACGCCAGGAGGGAAAGGAAATGGATTTAAATTTTGCGTCTTTGCGCCTTTGCGAGAATATTCACTAAACCACAAACATAAACATGTAATCATGGCGGATATATCTGCAAACTTTTTGGGCATTAAGTCCCCGAACCCATACTGGCTGGCCAGTGCGCCCCCGACAGATAAAAAGTACAACGTACTGCGAGCATTTGAAGCGGGGTGGGGTGGTGTTGTATGGAAAACTTTAGGATCGCAGGTGAAGAACGTATCATCAAGATACTCTGCAGTCAACTTCAATAATACCCGGGTAATGGGTTTCAATAATATTGAATTGATATCCGACAGACCACTTGATGTGAATCTCCGGGAGATTGCTGAGTGTGTACGATTATTTCCTGACAGAGCGATGATTGTTTCATTAATGGCGGATAATACCCGCGAGAAATGGCATGAGTTGATCAAGCAGGTAGAAGATACTGGTGCGCATGGATTGGAATTGAATTTTGGTTGTCCACACGGAATGACTGAAAGAGGCATGGGTGCAACGGTTGGACAAGATCCATTGATCGCAAAAATGGTTGTCGAATGGGTAATGGAGGTAGCAAACATTCCTGTGATCAGCAAACTTACCCCTAACGTTCATTCGGTGGTTCCTACCGGTAAAGCGTGTGTAGAAGCAGGAACAAGCGCTCTTTCTCTAATCAATACGATTCAATCTGTCACCGGGATAGACCTCGACACATTTGTGCCGAATCCTTATGTGGCCGGCAAATCTGTATTCGGCGGTTATTGCGGACCGGCAGTAAAACCCATTGCATTGAAAATGCTCGCAACGATCAGTCAGGATGACATAACAAGAAAAGTCCCGGTGTCTGGGATCGGTGGTATCAGCACATGGAAAGATGCCGCGGAATTTATGTTGCTTGGTGCTACTACTGTCCAGGTTTGTACAGCAGCGATGAAATATGGATTCCGCATCATTGAAGATATGTGCGACGGATTAAATAACTGGATGGATGAAAAAGGATTTAAAACGATCAACGACTTTATTGGTAAATCTGTTCCGGCACTGACGAATTGGGAAGATCTCGACATCAACTATCATCATGTTGCGAATATCAACCAGGATAAATGCATTCATTGCGGACTTTGTTATATTGCCTGCGAAGATGCTTCGCAT
>DAINQQ010000191.1:0-10999 GCA_036742645.1 Flavitalea sp. | reverse complement strand
ACCAGTGGAGAAGCTGCGTGATCAGAACTATGTGGAAGCCAACGGCTTTTCGGCTTCAATTATGGATGCCATCCACTATAACTATGTAGCCCAACCTGGCGATCATATTTCGCCAAAAGGATTAATTCCGCAAATTGGTGAATACGATAAATGGGCCATCAAATATGGCTACACTTATACGGGCATCAACGATTTCGAGAAAGAAAAAAAGGAAGTACTAGGCTGGATCAACAAATCTCAAATCGCAAATCCTGGATTAAGATTTGGCGAAGCGAACAGTGTTTCCCCCAATGATCCAATCATGCCCGACGCTCAAACGGAAGATCTCGGCAATAATGCAATTAAGGCCAGCGAATACGGTATCAGTAATATGAAAATTGTAATGGCCAACATTTTGGATTGGACACGGGAAGATATGGATATGTATGACAATGCCTTCAGGATGTATGGTAACCTCGTCGATTGGTGGGGCATGCTCGCGCGCCACGTATATTCCCAGGTAGGCGGTATCCAGGAAAACCTGAAAACTGTTGAACAGTATGGAGATGTTTATACGCCGGTTTCAAAAGAATTGCAAAAGCAGGCTGTAGCATTTTTAAATAAAGAAGTATTCCAAATGCCAACATGGTTAGTTGATCCCCACGTGCTAAACAAATTCAACAAACCAGCAAAAAGGGAAATGGTGCAAAGGCTGCAGGAAAATGCGATGTACTATATCATGAATTCCGGTCGCCTGTATCGCATGTCGGCTGAAGCCATGCGCTTTCCGAAAGAAAAATTATATACGATAGATGAACTGTTCACTGACCTGGAAAAGGGCTTGTGGAGCGAATTGAAAAGCCCGCAGCCTGTGATCAATGCCAACAGGAGGGTGATACAAAAATCGTGGGTCGAAAATATAAAATTGGTCATGAGGGATGCCACGAATGCGCCGTCGCCAGGTTCTGCCAGCCCCGACCTTACCAGCACTGATATCCCGGCCGTGGTACGAGCGCACATGAATAAAGTTATGCAACTGTGCAAGACTGCTGAAGTTGGATGTAAAGATCCAATGACTCTTGCCCACTTGCGCTATGTGCAGGGCAGGCTGCAAAAAATATTGGATAATAAAGACTAATCACCCGCTGCTGGTATCTCTTTTCTGTTTTTGATAAATTGAAAATAATGACACGTAACTTCCTTATCATACTATTGACTGTTTTAACCGGTTCAGCCATTGCGCAAACTAAAGCGCCCGCACCGCAGCAAAAAACAGATACGGCCAAAAACACGGTTAGGCCTTATAGTGAGATCGTCACTAATACAACGATCAGCAAAAAAGGATTATTCACGATCCACCAGAATAACGACAAATACTATTTCGAGATCCCGGATTCGCTGCTGGGTCGCGAATTGCTGCTGACAACCTGGTTGGTAAAAGTGCCCGGTGGGAGTCCAAAATTCGGTGGTGAGATCATGAACAATATGACCATTGTTTTTGATAAGGAACGAAACAATAAGATTGGAATGACGAAGGTGACCACAATCACGCAATCCGATACAGCCAATGTAATATCGAAAGCGGTAAGAAATTCCAATCTTAAAACGGCTTCCGTATTGTTTGATGTAAAAGCACGCAGCGTGGAAGGAAAGACTTCGGTTGTCGATGCGACGGAATTCCTGCAAAAAGAAAACATCTTTACGGCGCTCAATCCAGAGGTGAAAACTACAATGGGATTATCTGGTATGGCTGCAGACAGGAGTTCTGTAAAAAGCGTTGCCTCTTATCCTATCAACATGGAGATGAAGATGCTGCGTACGTATTCGGCATCTGGTGCTCCGGTTTCTTTGCCGGGTCGTCCACCGGTTGCTCCCATAGACGCTGCAAAAATCAGTGGAGCTGTTACCCTGGAAATTTCTACTTCCATCCTGTTAATGCCTGAAAAGCCGATGGTGCCGCGCCGCTTTGATCTAAGAGTAGGTTATTTCGCCGATGGTTACTATGAAATTGCCGATGATCAGCAGAGGATGGATCCTAAGGTATTTATCGTTCGTTACAGGCTGGAACCGAAGCCCGAGGATATGGAAAAGTATAAGAGAGGAGAACTGGTAGAGCCTAAACAACCGATCGTTTATTACGTAGATCCTGCGACCCCCAAACAGTGGCGTCCATATATTATCGCCGGCATCAACGACTGGAACGAGGCCTTTAAAGCTGCCGGATTTAAAAATGCCATTATCGGCAAGGAGTGGCCGGAGAACGACAGCACCATGAGCCTGGAAGATGCCCGCTATAAGATCATCCGCTATTTCCCTTCAGAAGTAGCGAATGCCTACGGACCAAATATTCACGACCCGCGTAGTGGCGAGATCCTGCAGAGCTATGTAGGCTGGTACCACAACGTGATGAAACTTGTGCACGACTGGTACATGATACAGGCAGCACCCAATGATCCGAGGGCACGCAAAATGAAATTTAGCGATGAACTGATGGGTACCCTGATCCGCTTCGTGTCGTCGCATGAGGTAGGACACACCCTGGGCCTACGGCACAATATGGGTAGCAGCAGCTGCACACCGGTTGAAAAACTGCGTGATAAAAAATGGGTCGAAGCACATGGACATACCAATTCTATTATGGACTATGCGCGCTTTAACTATGTAGCACAACCCGAGGATAGCATTGGTGAAGCAGGCATTATGCCGCGCATTAACGACTACGATAAATGGGCTATCAAATGGGGATATACCTACCTGGGAAAAGAAAATGATCTGGCCGATAAAAAAATTGTCACTCAATGGATCGTCGATAGCCTGAAAGCTAATCCTCGCCTGTGGTTTGGTGGAGAGGGACAGAACTTCGATGCCCGGTGTCAGACGGAGGATGTGGGCGACAATAGCATGAAGGCCAGCGAATATGGCATCAGAAACCTGAAATATGTAATGGCCCACCTGTCCGAGTGGACCAGGGAAGACAACGACATGTATACGAATATGCTCGATATATACAGGCAGGTGATTGCTCAATATTTAAGGTACAGCGTTCACGTGACCAACAACGTCGCTAGTATTTATGAAACTTTTAAATCGGTTGAACAGCCGGGTGATGTATACGCAAGGTCGCCCAAGGCAAAACAAAAGGAGGCCGTAGCTTTTCTGCAGAGAGAAGTCTTTACCACACCTACATGGTTATTGGACAATGATATCCTAAATAAAATCAGCAATCCGGTTCGACTGGGGAGTGTAGCAACGGTACAAGATAGGATACTGAGCGTACTCCTGAGTGATCGCGTTTTGAACACATTGTTAATGACCGAGCAGCGTTTCGGAAAAGAAGGCACTTATACGCTCAATGAACTTTTGGATGATGTAAAAGCAGGTGTGTGGAGCGAGCTGAAAACCGGAAAGCCTGTCGATATCTATCGTCGCAGTCTGCAAAAAAATTATGTGACCACCATATTGACTTCCATCAAAGATGCTAAAGAAAATAAGAATATCCTGGGCATTGTTATGGGGGCTCCGGAGGAAAGGCTGCCCATTACCCAGGTGTCTGATATCAGTTCTTATCTCGGTTTTCATTTGGAAAACCTGAGAAAGGAAATCCTGAAAGTCTTACCCTTAACGGCAGATAAGCAATCAAAGGATCACTTGCAATATGTGGCCGACCAGATCAAAACCGGAGTAGAAAAACTGTATTAAAAATTTTCGATGGCACGCATCACTATCAAACAAATAACGCTGTTGCTCGTATGTCACCTGGCAGCGTTTACCTACGCGGCGGCGCAAAAACCAACCACGGTTACCGTTAGAGTTCACAACAATTCCGGCAAGTCTGTTTCTTTATACAAAGTGGAAAACGGCGAAGCCAGCAAAATAGGCTTCAGATGGCCGGCTGTAAACGACACCTGCGTGTTTTCCTTGTCCATGCAAAATGAAGCGGTCTATTACCTGACAAAGACCGGTGGCAAGGGATCAGACTTCAATTACGTCATTTACCTGAAGCCCGGTGAAAATAAGTGGATTGATGCTTACAGTAGCCAGACGGGATTTGACTTTGACAGTTGCAAAGTTGTACATCCTAATGCTGAAACCGTGCTTTTGCAACAATGGACCAACCGGTTCAATGACTATTGTGAGCTAGGTGTTAACAGAACCAAACGAAAAGAATTCATAGCGGGGTATGACGGATTTGTGAAAAAAGCTGAACAGCTAAAGAAGAAGGCTGTTACCCCGAATAAGTACTTCAATCGTTTATTTGTTTCGAAAATCAATGCGGAGATTATCTATCCGAAATCAGCTGCTTTTTTCAATTTCGTCAGGCGAATGAATTCGGAATATGACAGCAGCGACGCTTATAAGCCATTCTACCATTCGCTGAACGGGAAAAAATTTTGCAATACAGATCTCTTGTATTCCGAACATGGGATGCAATTGCTGAACTACTGTTTGTCATACAATCTTTTTCAACAAACAGGCGATAAAGAAAAAACGTTGGCCACTCCGATTACGGAAAAAGCAAAATCGTTGTGCAATGATACCGTTCGCGGAGCCTTTCTCTCGCAATACATGGCGGGCGTTACTAACTACGAACAGTTTACCCAAAACATAGAACCTTTCAAAAAGGCATTCGTTTTGCCGGGTATGAAAAAAGCTTACCAGCAAAAGATTGACGAACTGACTTTATATGCGAAGGGTTTACCTGCTTACAATTTTTCATTGTATGATACGAAAGGGAAGCTTTATTCTCTTTCGGATTTTAAAGGCAAAGTTGTAGTAGTTGATATATGGGCTATGTGGTGCGCCCCATGCCTGGCTGAAAAACCTTTTTTCATTAAGGTTGAAGAAGAATTTAAGAATAGAGAAGATATCATTTTTATGGGTATATCGGTAGATGGATTAACGAGAAGAAATGTTTGGGAAGGCTTTGTTGAAAAGAAAGGATGGAAGAATATTGAACTGCTGTCGAATCATAATGAATCGATCATGAAATATTACAAGATTGAAGGTATTCCCCGCTTTATGATTTTTGATAAGGAAGGCAAAATCGTAACCGTCGACGGTCCACGTCCTTCCAGTCCGGAATTTAAAAAGTTAGTTGACCAAACACTGAAAAGTTCAGATCATGCAACTTCGCTTAGATAAAATAGTAATCTTTATTGCCTGCCTCGTTTTTTCGCTACATGCAGGGGCGCAACACAATACACATTATGTTACCGGAACAATTACGGAGAAAGTAATTGCCGAATTATGGGTAAACAAACTAATAAACGGTAAGTATCAACGAATCGCAGGATACAAGCTTTCTCCTGATAACGGAAATTTTGTGTTTACGATTCCAAAGGATACAGGTGTTGACTACCGCCTCCAGATCAACTTGTATAAACCCGGAGGACGACATCCCAAGATGGATAAGATTCTTGCGTTGCCATTAAATTTAAATGCTGGCCTGAATTATTCTTTGAAAATTACGCCCTCAAAGTTTGATACTATCAAAAAAACAGGATGGGTTTTAAAGCAGGATGCAGCGAAATCTTCCATCGCATTAATACGTGGAAAAATAGTAAATGTGAAGTTTAATGGCCTCCAGGTTAACCTCCAACATGTTGTAAACGGAACGTTGGTCTCCAGGAATAGTTTCATAACGAATAAAGAAGGTGAGTTCGAAATTCCATGCCAGGTAAAGCAGGAAGGATTTTATTACCTTTCTACAATGCGATGGACAGTCCGGGTTTATTTGAGGCCTGCTGAACAACTGGAGCTGAATATTGATGGTCTGAAGGGCGTCCTGGTTAGCATTAAAGGTGGGGCGGTAAATCAGTTGCTCTATCAATGGGAGCAGTTAATTTCGCCTGTTACCAGTTATGGTTACAATTTAACAGTGGTGACTGCTGATTCTATTGACGTCGAATCCTATATCAACAGTTATGAAAAACTGCAGCCGGCCATGGATGAGTTTATAGAGAGCGTAGATATGACGGATGCACGTACATTGGCATTGGTGCAAAATGCCATGCGTATCGACAGAGAGCTGGTGCCAATTAATTTTCTATACCATTTATCAGCCAAAAACGTGAATGGCTTCAGGGCATCTCCCAAAGACTTTAACGAGGTGCCGGTTTTTTATCAGCGTTTTCTTCAGCCTGGAAAGTTCAGTAGTGCATCGCTGTTGTCAAATGGCGAAACGAGACACTTCATGAACCTGTACACTAAATTAAATGTGGCGCTGCTGCCTAAAGAAAAAAGAGAAGCATTGTCGCAGGGCGAAAAGTTGAAGCTGATGATGAACACGATCTCCAACGATACATTGAAATCGTTTTTCTTTAATGACCAGATGGGACAAATAGAAGTGAGCAATCTTAGTGAATTCACGGAGACATTTGTACCATTTAAACAATATGCAAAATGGGCGCCGGCAAAAACGACTTATCAAAACATTCACGGCCTATATGCCGGTGACACCGCTTACATTGGCAAATCATCTTATAATTTCAGCCTTCCTGATACAAATGGCAATATGGTGTCGATGAAAGATTTCAAGGGAAAGGTGGTCTTTATTGATGTATGGGCCACCTGGTGTGGTCCGTGCAAAGCTCAATTTCCTTTTCTGCAGGAGTTAGAAAAAGAATATCACCATAACAAAGACATAGTTTTTGTAGGGATTTCCCTTGACAAAACAGAAGCAAAACAAAAATGGCTGAACACAATCAGGAAAGAAAACCTCGGCGGTATTCAGCTGCTGGATGATTTTGGTAAAGCGTTTGGCCGCAAATACGAAATAGCAGCCATTCCGCGATTCCTGTTAATAGACAGGCAAGGCAAATGGATTGAGATCCGTTGCCCGCTTCCCGAAGCAAAAGAGCGCTTACGGAACTACCTTGATAAGGCTTTGGAGGAAAAGGACGTAACCAGAAAATAAAGAGGGCGAAAACCCTCAGTATATGACCGAATATAAAAAGCAGTTTTCTCATAGACACTAGTTTTTGATGCGGGATGTTTCAACATCCCGTTTTTATTTATGTCCTAAACAACTGCCTATTGGTGTTTTTGTTTGCAATATTCGTACAATAGTCCCAATCGCCCCTTAATAGTAGGATACCTTCAGGGTCTAAAATAGTAGTATGAAACAGTGCTTTTTCATGTTGGTCGCTTTGTTCATTACAACAGCGAGTTTTTCTCAAATCATAAACCCCGTCCATTGGTCTTTCACGTCAAGGAAAGTCAATGAAAATACTTTCGAAGTGATCTTGTCAGCCAAACTGGACCAGGGCTGGCATACCTATTCTCAAACCACACCCGACGGCGGCCCATCTGCCACAAACATTGTCTTTTCTAAAAATCCATTAGTAACGCTTGAGGGCTCCACCAAAGAAGCAGGCAAATTGGAGCAGCGGCATGAAGAACTTTTCGGAGTGGATGTCAAACAGTTTTCGAATAAGGTAGACTTCATACAAACGGTAAAGCTGAGAGGCAAGGCGAAAACCGTTTTAAATGGAACAATTGATTTTATGACCTGTAACAACAAGGAATGCCTGCCACCTTCTACACAAAAGTTCTCTGTTGTACTCCAATAATGCCAACGATCATGAAGAAGTTTTTTCGCGCCGCGCTGTGGGTCTGTTTCCTGTTTTTGAGTTTAGACTCACGGGCTACTGATTCCGCTAACGTACGGTTTGATATCAACACCGTGCAATTAAGCGAGACGGAAAAAGTGCTTACCATCAAAGCCATCGCCTTGCCAGGTATTAAGTTATATGGCCTGCAGCAATCAGCAGACGATGTACTTTATTCAAGTGTATCATTTGATTCTGCTTTTAGTAAGTATCTAAGTGGTGTTGTGGAAGAAACCGGTAATAAGAACACGGAAAAAGATCTTTCCGTTGATGCCAACGTCAGTTATTATTCCGATTCTGTTCTGTGGAGACAGAAGATCAGCATCAAATCGACTGATAGCATGGTGCTGAAAGGCGTTATTAATTATCTCTATAAAAAAGGAGATGAATATCTGCCAGGCGAACGTCCGTTTAAAATAAATCTTGGCCACGGAACGATCGTCCGGAATGCGACGTCAGGAATGTCTGACCGTTCACTATTGTGGATTTTCCTGTCAGCCTTCGCAGGAGGGTTGCTTGCTTTGCTTACGCCTTGTGTTTATTCGATGATCCCGGTAACAGTTTCCTTTTTTACAAAGCGTAGCAACACAAAAGCCCAGGGCATTCGTAACGCTCTTTATTATGCATTGTCGATTGTTATCATTTTCACTTTGCTTGGTTTTTTAGTGACACTCATTTTCGGTCCCGCAGCATTAAATAATCTCGCTACTCATTGGGTGGCAAACCTCGTGTTCTTTGCGCTGTTTCTTTTGTTCGGTATTTCGTTTTTAGGTGCGTTTGAAATTACACTTCCGTCGTCCTGGTCGAACCGGGCCGATTCAAAGGCGGGCACCGGCAATTTCTTTGGGATTTTCTTCATGGCGCTGACGCTTGCCGTGGTTTCTTTTTCCTGCACCGGGCCAATCATTGGCAACTTATTAGTATTAGCGGCAAAGGGAAGCTACTGGGGGCCTCTGACTGGTATGTTTGGTTTTTCCCTCGCACTGGCGCTACCATTTGCGGTATTTGCATTTTTTCCCTCGAAACTTAACGTGCTTGGCAAAGCCGGGGGATGGCTTAATGCGGTAAAGGTTACCCTTGGTTTCCTGGAGTTAGCCCTTGCATTAAAGTTTCTTTCTAATGCTGATCTGGCGAAAGGCTGGAGGATCCTCGACAGGGAGATTTTTATTTCGGCATGGATTGTAATTTTTGTTTTGCTGGGAGTTTATTTGCTTGGCAAACTCAAATTCCGCCATGACGATGAATTAAAAAAGAACGACTCCGGGCAACCTTTTCTTAGTGTGACAAGATTAATGCTTGCGATGTCTGCTCTCATTTTTGCCGTATATATGGTGCCGGGCCTGTGGGGTGCACCACTAAAAGGCATTTCCGCCTTTATTCCACCCATGGGAACTCAAGATTTTAATTCATTCACCGCCCATGCTAACGTTAATAGTGGAACGAAATTTCACCAAGAAGGACCACCGCATCCAAAGAAGTACTATGACCAGATGAAGATGTATGAACCGGAAGTGGTCACAAAGTATGGAATGATCACCTATTATGATTATAACGAGGCCCTGGAAGTCGCCAGGAAATTAAGGAAGCCCCTGATGCTTGACTTTACTGGCATTAACTGTGTGAACTGTCGTAAAATGGAAGGGGAAGTTTGGAGTGATCCCCAGGTGATGCAGCGACTCAAAGTAGATTTTGTAATCGTCTCGCTCTATGTCGATGTACATAACATTGATATACCCGAAAGCGAACAATACTTTTCCAGTCTGCTTGACAAACAAGTGGAAACATTAGGCGATAAAAACGCGGATCTGCAGGTAAAAACTTTTGGTGCCAACACTCAACCATACTATTTCTTTTTGGATGCAAATGAAAACCGCCTCGCAAATGACGGGTATGGTTATGATGCAGGCATAGAAAAATTCAGCTCGCTTCTTGATTCAGTGAAAAACGAATTTCAAAGACGAATGAAATGATTGGAGATTGAGCTGGTTTTAGGAGATTCAATACTGACTGAAGAACCGATATTCCCGAACCGTATTTTTTTATAACAAGGAAACAGGTCATTTCGAACCCTTAGAAATCTAGTTAGTCGGGCTACACTTTTTCCACAGCATAGATCATTATTCACATATCTGATATGAAGAAAGTCTTTTTCTGCCTGATATCTTCCGAAGAACTTCCGATCAATACTTCAAACTCACCCGGTTCAACGGTCCATTGCAAATGCTTATCCAACAGCATTAAATGATCCGGCTGCAGGGTGAAACTTACCGTTTTTGTTTCGCCCGGCTCGAGGGTGATGCGATCAAAGCCCCTGAGCTGGGTTTCATACACGGTTACTGAACTTACTTTGTCTTTGATGTACAACTGCACCACTTCATCTCCTTTTCGTGTACCTGTGTTGGTTATATCAACAGTTACCTTCACATTGCCCTGTGGCCACTGTTTTCCAGGACTAACCTGTAAATTGCTGTAGGCAAAGCTGGTATAACTCAATCCATATCCAAACGGATATAAGGCGCCGACAACGGCCGTATTGCCATAACCATTGGGTCCATCTCCCGGCTGCCCTGCATGCGAACCTGGTTTGAACGGGAAGTTCAGTTCCACCTGGCCGATCGTTTTAGGAAATGTTACAGGCAATTTACCTCCCGGGTTTATATGACCAAACAGGGCTTCGGCAATAGCCGTACCACCGGTTGGCCCGGGAAACCAGGCTTCCAGGATCGCCGGCAGGTAGCGGTTTTCCCAATTAATGGTAAGGGGCTGTCCATTAATCAACACCAACACAACGGGCTTCCCAGTGGCATGTAATGCCTGTAACAGCTGCAGCTGTCGTCCCGGCAAACCCAGCCCGGTACGCGACAAACTTTCACCGACCCTTTTTTCATCTTCCCCCATGACGGCTATCACCACATCGGCCTTTCTTGCCTGGGCTACTGCTTCGTCAATAGCAGCCTGTTCTGCAAGGGTCAACGGAGTGGGGATGATCTCGGATTCAGGCCAGGTTGCATCTACTATATCACAGCCTTTAGTATATTGAATATTAACCGATTTGCCGGCTATGTTTTTCAGTCCCGCCAGCACAGAGGTAAGGGCGTTGTTGGAAGGTCCATAACGGCTTACCTCGAAACCTGTTTCATCAGCCAATGGTCCTGTTACCAGGATACTTCTCGTTTTAGCCATGTCAATCGGTAACAACTGCTTGTCATTTTTCAACAACACCAGCGATTCACGATTCAATTGCAATGTCATTGCTTTGGCATCGGCGGTTTGAACAACATGATCTGCACTTTTTGGATCGTGTACAAAAGGTGTATCAAACAACCCAATCATAAACTTAACCCGCAATACATCTGCAACCCGTTCATCGAGTGTTTTCATAGATAGCCGGCCCTCTTTCACCAACTGCC
>DAINQQ010000190.1:0-11000 GCA_036742645.1 Flavitalea sp. | reverse complement strand
TGCTTCGCATCAATCTATCAGTCTCACGTACGGCAAGCCCTACAACACCTATGCAATTAAAGAGGAAGAATGTGTCGGTTGCAATTTATGCCAGTTGATATGTCCAGTTGAAGATTGCATTACAATGGTAGTGCAAAGAAAAGGAGACGACTACCTGAATTGGAAAGAGTTCCAGGAAAGAGGACTTCCTTTAAATGACCATTAAACACGAATTACACGAATTGGAGCGAATTAAGACGAATGCGTCTCAACTGGCAATCGCCTCATCCGGTTGTGCCTGCGCGCCTTTGTGGCTTCCGGAATCAGCATTGAGGGTGGCCAAAGACGCCAAAGCACAAAGAAAACGTACGTGAAGTGTAAACCTTACCACGAAAGCTTCGCATAATTCGCTACAACTAATGTAATTCGCCTAGTGGAATTCGCGCGAAAAAAATTGTGCTAACTTTAAAAGAACCAATATCGAATCTTTTGATCCGCTTTATTCTCAATAATAAGCTCGTTTCTACTGATCTTCCTCCGGGAAATCTATTGGTTGATTTTATTCGTTCCGAACAAAATTTAAAAGGGACAAAAATTGGTTGCCGGGAAGGCGATTGCGGCGCCTGTGTGGTATTAGCCGGTGAGATTAGGAATGAGGAATTACAATACCAATCTCTAACTTCCTGTCTTACTCCTTTGGCCAACGTTCACAATAAGCATGTGGTTACAATCGAGGGGATCAACCTGCAGGGATTGAATCCCATTCAGCAGGCTATGACAGATGAATCCGCGACTCAGTGTGGATTTTGCACTCCAGGTTTTGTTATGTCATTCGCCGGTTTTTGTTTAAGCAGGAAAGAGCCTTCTCATGAAAACGCCATCGCTTCTGTTGATGGAAATATCTGCCGATGCACCGGCTATAAATCTATCGAACGCGCTGCGGGGAAAATTGCTCAATGCTTGGCAGGCAGGGGAAACCAGGAGCCATCAAAATTTGTTGCTCATAATAATATTCTTCCCTCTTATTTTTCTGAAATTAAAAGTGAATTACAAAAACTTTCTTCCTCAACTAACGGAGAGTTGCAAACAAATGATCAGGAAACTTTTATCAGTGGCGGTACTGACCTGTATGTACAGAGACATGATGAGCTAAAAGTTTCAGCTAACAAATATTTATTCAATCACAATCTGCTAAAAGGTATTTACAAGGAAGCAGGCCGTTGTATTATTGGTGCATCCGCAACTGTGACTGATCTGGCCGACTCTCCGATAATGCAGGAACATTTTCCGAATTTGAATCGGTATATAAAATTGATTTCTTCAACGCCCATCCGGAATATTGCGACAATCGCTGGTAACTTTATCAACGCTTCTCCCATAGGAGATCTGACAATTTTCTTTCTCGCCTTAAATGCAACGCTCGTTTTGAGTGATGGAAATCAAAGGCGTGAACTTCCTTTACGACAGTTGTACAAGGGTTACAAAAAATTGGATAAGTCACATAAAGAGCATATCGAAAAAATATTCTTTGTGTTGCCCGACAATAACACAAGCTTTCATTTTGAAAAAGTAAGTAAGAGAACATATCTCGATATAGCAACAGTGAATTCCGCAATATCGATTAAGATTGCCGACCAGATGATAGTCGAAACTCATCTAAGTGCCGGCGGTGTTGGACCCATACCTCTATACCTAGGAAAGACCGTGAATTTCTTAAATGGTAAATCGATTAACGCGCAAACAATCCGGCAAGGTATTGAAGTCATGCAAACAGAGATCAGTCCTATCAGTGATGTCAGGGGAACAGACAAATACAAACGATTATTGCTTTCGCAGTTATTCAAAGCGCATTTTGTAGAGTTGTTTAAACTCACCCCAGCGCTCTTCTGAGAGGGAGTAAATTGTAATAAACGTTTTATGAAGAATATCGATTCAGTAACACACACAAGGGGGGAGTCGGTTTACCTGGACGATATACCGCTGCTGTACGGGACATTGTTCGGCGCAGTATTTAGCTCACCTCTGGCGCATGGCATTATCAAAGCACTCGATATAGAAATCGCATTACAAATGCCGGGCGTCGTCAAGGTGTTTACTTATTTAGATATTACAGGTGAAAACCAGATTGGAGGAATTGTTCCTGATGAAGAGCTGCTGGCGGAACAGGAAGTCCATTTTTGTGGGATGCCGATCGCCTTTGTCGTTGCTTTGACTGAAGATATCGCAAGAGCTGCGTTGAAAAAAATTCGTGTTGCGATCGATCCGCTTCCTGTAGTAACAGATCCACGTGAGGCACAAGAAAAAGGAGAATTGATTGTGCCACCCAGAACATTTGTCCTTGGTGACACGGATGCTTCATGGTCAGCTTGTGAGTATATATTTGAAGGGATTGCAGAAACAAACGGGCAGGAACATCTCTACATCGAAACACAGGGCGCATATGCAATCCCCCAGGAAAATAACGGCATTAGAATTTATTCTTCTACACAGAGTCCCAGAGCCACGCAACAAGCTTCGTGTAAGGTCACGGGTCTTGCGATGCATCTGATTGAAGTAGATGTAACACGCCTCGGTGGCGGCTTCGGCGGAAAAGAAGACCAGGCCAATGCCTGGGCTGCGATGTGTGCACTGGCTGCGCATCTTCTAAAAAGACCAGTAAAATATTCCCTACACAGAATGGAGGACATGGCAATGACGGGGAAGCGACATGCGTATTCTTCAGACTTTAAAATTGGCCTGAACAAGGATTTAAAGATAATTGCTTACGAAGCCACGTTTTTCCAGAATGCCGGAGCAGCTGCGGATCTTTCGCCTGCAGTATTAGAAAGAACTTTGTTTCATTGCACTAACAGTTATTTTATTCCAAATGTAAAAGCAAGAGCTTACAGCTGTCGCACCCACTTACCGCCTAATACTGCTTTTAGAGGATTTGGTGGTCCGCAGGGAATGTTTGTAATCGAATCAGCGATCGCAAAAGCAGCCGAGAGTTTGGGAATTGAGGCCGCTGTCATTCAGAGGAAGAATCTACTTCAAACAGGTGATGAATTTCCTTATGGACAACTCGCTGTCAGCGAAGCGGGTGTTTGTTGGGACAAAGCATCAACTATATACGACCTGGCAGTCATCCACCAGGAAGTAAAATTGTTTAATGAGAGAAATACTCTTGCAAAGAAAGGAGTCGCCCTGATGCCTGTTTGCTTCGGCATATCTTTCACGAACACCATGATGAACCAGGGAAGGTCTCTCGTTCATGTCTTTACTGATGGTAGCGTGAGCGTTACCACCGGCGCAATTGAAATGGGACAGGGAGTGAACACAAAAATTCTACAGGTAGCAGCAAAAGTCTTTTCAATTAGTCCCGAAAAGATAAAAATTCAGACTACAAGTACGCACAAAATTGCCAATACATCGCCATCCGCCGCCAGTGCTACTGCTGATTTAAACGGTAAGGCAACATTAATGGCTTGTAATACTATCAGGGAACGACTAATCGCTGTTGCCGCTGAGGCGTTGAATGTAGATCTCTCAACTATTTCGCTGAATAACGGGTACGTGTGCGTGAACAATGAGAAATGTGAATGGACATGGGAACGGCTGGTGATGGCTGCGTTTTTAAAACGTATAAATTTATCCGAACATGCACATTATGCCACACCTGAAATTCATTTTGACAAGTTGAAAGAAAAGGGCAATCCTTTTGCATATCATGTATATGGTACCGCTATTGTTGTTACAACTGTTGATTGCCTCCGGGGTATTTATGAATTCGATGCTGTGAAACTGGTACATGATTTTGGAACGAGTATGAATCCCGCAATAGATATTGGGCAAATTGAAGGAGGAGTCGTGCAGGGAATAGGATGGATGACGATGGAAGAATTGATGTTCGACAAAGAAGGAAGACTGCGTTCGAACACTCTGTCTTCGTACAAAGTACCTGACATTTATTCCGTTCCAAAAAAACTTGAGATTGAAGCGCTAAAAACTGACGTAGATAATCTGGCCATCTTCCGCTCGAAAGCTGTGGGTGAACCTCCATTGATGTATGGTATCGGTGCCTACTTTGCTTTGAGAAATGCTATTCGGGCGTTCAATCCTGTCGCCGACATTAGTTTTGCCGCACCAATGACTCCTGAGAAGACTTTAATGGCTTTATATGGGCAAAGAGAAAAAGAGATTGCGGAAAGAGATAAAGAGGGGCCAGGACAGAAAGAGATTTGGGAAAGAGATAAAGAGAAGGTCTGATGTAGTTTCAGGCCTCTGTGTCCTTTGTGAAGCCCTCTGTGTTACTCCGTGGTTAAAGTAACTTGCGCCGATGCGGTCAGATTAAGCATAGAGGAACACAGAAGGGAGGCAGCCATACTTTACAAAATCGAGACTCACGACAATGAGGAAGAAGTTAAGTATCACAAAGTCTCTCTTTACCTCTTTCCTCCTCTTTCTCACTTAGCCAGAAAGTATGAACAAACAACTACTGATATGGCAATTAATTCACAGCAGCCTGGTTCAAGGTGTGCCAGTGATGTTGTTGTATGTGTTAGAAAGCAAAGGGAGCAGTCCTGGCAGACAGGGATTTTTTATGGCAGTAAATCGAAACGGCGAGATGGAAGGATCAATAGGTGGAGGCATAATGGAACACAAGTTTGTTGAAATGGCGAAGGAGCAATTGAGCCACCTTAATAATTGGCCGGGAGACTCAATTATCAAGAAACAAATTCATGATAAGGCTGCCGCGAAAAATCAAAGTGGTATGATCTGCTCGGGAGAACAGACTAATTTTTTGTATCAGCTAAACGAGAATGATATATCTTATCTGGAGGACATAATGCAATGTTTGGCTGAGAACAGAAATGGCACCTTACAACTGTCCCACAACGGTTTTTCGTTTTTTAATAATGTAGTAGGTGAAAACAGTTTTCATTTCGAGTTCAATTCTGAAGATAATTGGGTGTATAGGGAAAAAATCGGATATAAGAACACTCTTCATGTCATTGGGGGTGGTCACTGTGCCCTGGCATTTTCAAAAATTATGTCGATGATGGATTTTTACATTCACCTGTATGATACCCGTGCGGAGCTACATACAATGACTCATAACAATGATGTACACCAAAAAAAAGTGCTGAAGGATTATTCAGAATTAAATAGTTTAATTTCATCAGGCAGTGATCAATTCGTGGTGGTGATGACTTTTGGTTACCGGACAGATGAAACAGCGGTAAAAGCATTGCTCGGGAAAGAGTTCCGTTATTTTGGATTATTAGGTAGCAGCAAAAAAATAAAAAAGCTCTTCTCTGATTTGAAAAAAGAAGGATTTTCGCAAGAGCGATTGGATATGATCCATGCGCCTGTAGGTTTGCCGATCAACAGCCAGACCCCGGAAGAAATTGCTATCAGTATCGCAGCCGAGATTATCCAGGTTAAAAACATTGGTTCAAAAAACATAAACGATCCGAACCTAAGGAAAATGTTTTCCAGGTAACGTATTGCTCCCGCCATTTGGTTTATCTTTTGCAAACAAGTATTGCTTTGTGTCTTTGTGTCTTCGTGGCCTCCTTGATTGTTCAGAGAGGGAGCCAGAAAGGCACGAAGACACAAAGGAAATAATTAAGCATATGCACCTTACTCCAAGAGAAACTGAAAAACTTCTTTTGTTCCTTGCGGGCGAACTCGCCCAAAAGCGAAAGGACCGCGGTCTTAAGCTTAACTACCCGGAAGCAATTGCGCTCATCAGCAGCCAGCTTCAGGAAGCAGCAAGAGATGGTCGATCAGTGGCGGAATTAATGCAATTCGGAGCAACCATCCTCTCGAGAGAAGATGTTATGGAAGGCATTCCCGAAATGATCGATGAGATACAGATCGAAGCAACATTTCCAGATGGAACAAAGCTTGTAACAGTCCACAATCCGATTCGTTAATAAACAAACACAAATCATGATTCCAGGTGAATATATATTAGCAAAGGAGCCCGTTGAATGTAATGTTGGTCGTGCTACCCTAAAAGTTGTCGTGGTAAACACTGGTGATCGGCCGGTGCAGGTTGGTTCACATTTCCATTTTTTTGAAGTGAACAGGCAAATGGAATTTGACAGAGAGAACGCTTTTGGCATGCGGTTAAACATTCCTGCAGGTACGGCCGTGCGTTTTGAGCCGGGAGAGGAGAAAGAGGTAGAACTTGTTGAGTTTGGAGGAAATAAAAAACTTTATGGCTTTAACAACCTGGTTGACGGTGATGCAACTTTGAAGGATTTGAAAAGTTCGGCAATGCAAAAACTTAAAGACAGAAACTTCAAAAACAGAAAAGCATGAGTCTTCGCATAAACAGGATAAAGTATGCAAACATGTATGGCCCAACCACGGGCGACAAATTGCGGCTGGGGGATACAGATCTAATCATCGAAGTGGAAAAAGATCATACCGTATATGGCGATGAAAGCAAATTTGGCGGTGGTAAAACTGTTCGTGATGGCATGGCTCAATCGGCAACCGCGACCAGAGAGAATGGTGTGCTTGATTTTGTCATAACAAGCCTATTGGTAATTGACCACTGGGGCATTGTAAAAGCGGATATCGGTATCAGGGATGGAAAGATCGTTGGTATTGGAAAAGCTGGTAATCCTGATACAATGGATGGCGTGGATGAGAACATGGTTATTGGGGCGTCGACTGAAGTACATGGCGGTGCAGGGTTAATTGCAACTGCGGGAGGAGTCGATTCGCATATTCATTTTATTTGTCCCCAGCAAATTGACCACTCTTTGTTCAGTGGTATAACGACCATGATTGGTGGCGGTACGGGTCCTGCAGATGGTACAAATGCCACTACTGTCACCCCGGGTGCCTGGAATATTCAAAAAATGCTTGAGGCTGCGGATGCGTTTCCCATGAATCTCGGTTTTTTGGGTAAGGGAAATTGTGCAAGCATTGAACCACTTCGTGAACAAATCGAAGCAGGTGCATTGGGATTGAAAATCCATGAAGACTGGGGTTCTACTCCGGCTGTTATCGATGCATCACTCAAAGTCGCTGATGAGTATGATGTGCAAATAGCAATCCATACGGACACACTGAATGAAGGTGGTTTTTTGGAGGACACTATCAATGCTATCAAAGGAAGAGTAATTCATACCTATCACACGGAAGGTGCCGGTGGGGGACATGCGCCGGATATTATTAAAGCTGCCATGTATCCAAATGTGTTGCCTTCCTCTACAAATCCTACGAGGCCTTATACCGTGAACACGATCGACGAGCATCTCGATATGCTGATGGTTTGCCACCACCTTGATAAGGGAGTTCCGGAAGATGTGGCTTTTGCGGATTCTCGTATCAGGCCGGAGACGATCGCAGCAGAGGATATTTTGCATGATATGGGCGTATTCAGTATGATGAGTTCTGATTCGCAGGCGATGGGCAGGGTAGGAGAAGTGATTACGCGAACATGGCAAACGGCGGACAAGATGAAGAAACAAAGAGGTTTCTTAAAGGAGGATGAGGCGCGACGAAATGATAATTTCCGGGTGAAACGATTTCTTGCTAAATACACAATTAATCCCGCTATTACTCATGGTATTTCAGAATATGTGGGATCGCTTGAGAAAGGAAAGCTTGCGGATATTGTTTTGTGGAAACCCGCATTGTTTGGTGCCAAACCGGAAATGATCATAAAAGGCGGAATGATCATTGGAAGTAGGATGGGTGATCCAAATGCTTCGATACCCACACCGCAACCTGTTATTTATCGTCACATGTTCGGCGCTTACGGAAAAGCGTTACATCAAACCTGCGCCACATTTGTTTCCAAGGCTTCGCTTGAAAATGGGTTGGTTAAACAATATGGGTTACAGAAGATGATCCTACCCGTAAAGAATTGCCGAAACATTTCAAAAAAACATCTCATTCATAACGACGCGACGCCAAACATCGAAGTGAACCCGGAGAATTATGAGGTAAAAGTAGATGGTGAACATGTAACGTGCGAACCGGTATCGGTATTACCACTCGCGCAGCGATATTTTTTGTTTTAAACGTCGCTTTCTTGTCCCATTGTGTCATTGTGGCATCATTGATTACACAAAAAAGAGAACAAAATGACACCAGGACGCAAAGGAGAGCACACAAAAATACATCTGATGGTCATTAAAGAAAAAGTAGGCAATATAAAAAATATACAACCTGGCGACCGGATGATTGACCATCTCGAATTGGAATGGTATGAAACCTCAAAAAGGATTCTTCATAAGCAAACAAATTCCGGTAAAGAGATCAGCTTAAAATTTCTAAACCAGACTCAAAACTTAACAGAAGGAGATATCTTATATGAGGACGGGGAAATGCTGGTTGTTGTACAGATCAGGCCATGTGAAACAATTGTGATAAAGCCTGCCTCAATGTATGAGACGGCCTATATCTGCTACGAAATTGGCAACAAACACCTTCCCCTTTTTTATGAAAACGATGAGTTGCTGATCCCTTATGAAGCACCGCTTTTACGGATACTGAAGGCGTCGGGGTTAAACCCTTTCATCGAAGACCGTCAATTACTACATCAACTAAAAACCACAGTTTCTCCACACGGACACACCGATAACAAAAGTCTCTTTTCAAAAATCTTAAAATTGACCTCCTCGAATGAATAACCTGCTAAGTCTATTGCAGCTATCGGATCCTGTGCTTCCAATCGGAGGTTTTGCGCATTCGTATGGACTCGAAACTTATGTTCAGAATGGGATTGTGCATGATAAAACTTCCGCAAAGGAATTTATTACTCAAATGCTTTCTCAAAATATACATTACACCGACGCTGCATTTGTGTCACTTGCTTATGACGCAGCACTGGAAAATAATATTGATCGGATCATTATGCTGGATGAAGAATGTGTAGCAGTTAAGCTTCCCAAGGAGATACGACAGGCAAGTTCAAAACTTGGAACCAGGTTAGTGAAGATTTTTGGAGCAGTTCAACGAGATGAATTCATTGATCGGTTAAAAAGCGCCGTAGAAGCGGGAGATATGCAGGGGAATTATTCAGTCATGTTTGGCGCGTTCGCGGCAGTTCTTCAGAATGAAAAAGCCGATTCCCTTACAGGCTTTTATTACAATGCTGCGGCGGGATTGATTACTACCAGTGTAAAACTTGTTCCTCTTGGTCAACAAGACGGACAGGAAATTTTGTTTTCTCTTCAGCTTTTAATAAAATCACTTGTTGAAAAATCTTTATTTCCCGATAAAGATTTGATTGGTCTATGCTGTACAGGTTTTGATATACGTTCCATGCAACATGAAAGGTTGTATTCAAGATTGTATATGTCCTGAAAAACGTTGTGTTCTTTGTGCAATCCTCTTTGTGCCCTTGGTGAACCATGCCTCTATAATCAAAAGGTTCACGAAGAGCACAAAGAGAATGCACAAAGAACACAACGAAATTGTATGTTCTGTTGAATAGAATTACCGAACCTGCCTACCGGCAGGCAGGCGTACAAGTGAGTGACACAAGAGGCGATGATAACAGATTTACAGCTCGGCCGATATTTACACAAACCAAAGACTCACTAGTTAAAAATATACCGAATTCCAATCTGTCCCTGCCAGCGTGAGTAGATACTCGTGCTTTCTGTAAAGCTGCTTGTAAATGGAATTTCATTCGCTGCATCCTGGTATGGGAATGAGAAACGTGGTTTGCCTACATTCGCATCACCCGGCGCCGTAACCAAACCTTCATACTTCAGGAAACTTGCCGCGTTCTGGCTCGTGTTGAAAGGCGCACTGAATGTCTTTGTCAGTCCCCAGTTTTTATTCAGCAAATTCCCGAGGTTAATGATGTCAAATGAAACACGAAGTGTGTGCTTATCTTTTTTTGATTTTATATAGAAATCCTGTGTCACATTCAAATCAAGCCGCTTGAAATAAGGTAACACAACAGCATTCCGCTCAGCATACTCACCACGATTTTTACTCAGGTATGGATCCTGGTTGATGAAATTATTCAACTGGTTCCATATCTGCGCGGGTGTTCGTGTATCGGTGATTGCTCCGCCGCCGGTGTTTACAGGTACTAAAACAATCTCACTTTGGTTTGCTGGAATGTATATAAGGTCATTATTTCCACCGGTGCCGTCATTATTCAAATCACCGCTGTAGGTGTACGAACCTACGCCTGTCAATGGCAATACTGTGCTGGTTGGACCCGGAGCGGCTTCAAAAACAAGCCCGATAGATGTAGCGTAATTTTTACCGTATTCAATTCTGTACGATGCCTGCGCTATCACACGGTGCGGTTGGTAAAAATTCGGACGACCCAATTCCGGTGCGTTGGGATCACCTTTGACCGGCCGATCCCTCCACATGCTTGCCGCAATGGATCCACCATCGTTCAGGGTTATCACGTCGCTGTACGTGTAGGCAATACTGGTATACAAATTTCTTGTTGTCTTTTGAAGTTGTACTGTCAACACGTGACCATAGCCTTCCGAATAATTTTTCATCAGAATCGCATTCGTAATGTTTGGATTGGTTACACTCTCACCACCGGTTCCACCATATATTTTTTGGGCCGAATGACGGATTCTATTATCCGGGCCAGCAAGTGCAGTTCCTGTGGAAGGAAGATTTACATTCTCAAAGTTCACTGCATTGATATCTTTTGAATAACTGTATTCGACTGTCGCAACTATTCCAGCTGGCAACTTCTGATCAACCGCGATGCTCGCTTTTAAAACCTGGGGGTATTTAAAATCTTCATCAGTTAGCACGAGGTTATAGGCTGTATTCACTGCGCCGGTTGCCGGCCTGTAAGCATTGATGTCTGCTTTGAACGCAACATTAGATCTTGAGAAGGATCCAAACTGCACACCATTATTGCTGGCCTGGTTACTAATCCAAACAAACGGTGGAGGTCCTGAAAACGACCCCGCTCCTCCGCGAACCTGTGTCTGCTGGTTATTAAATACATCCCAGTTAAATCCAAGTCTTGGCGAAATCAACGGATTCGTTCCTGGTTTTTGGCCAACATCATAATGTTT
>DAINQQ010000189.1:0-11090 GCA_036742645.1 Flavitalea sp. | reverse complement strand
AGACGCAAAGGCGCAAAAGGGATATTACTGCTGAACATTCAACCGATGGCTATTAACTTTAATAAGCGCCACCCCTGCTAAAAATATCCAAACCACAATACTTAGAACAAACATGCGAAAAACCTGTAGGTTATGAGGCGACCCAAAAATAGCGAGCAATGCAGCGATCGCAGAAAAGATAATTCCCAGGTAAGCAAGCCATACAGGCATCTTTTTTGTTTGTAGTATCGCTATCGATCCAAAAAGCATTGACAGGCAGAATGCCCCCGTATATATGTAATCAAAAGCATTGTTTACTGAAAAATTATATCTCAACAACGGCTTTAATGAACTGATCGTTTCTGCAGACGCTTCACTGTATCTCTGAATAAAAATGGGCAGCACCAGGCCATTTGCTGTAGCCGCCATCATCACCGCAACCAGGCCAAATAAAATGAATGCGAAAGACACGATAGAAAAGAAATTGTCCGATCCAACTCTTTTTGTAAGCCCCCAAAAACCAATATAGGCAAATGGCAGCGATAGCAAAGCAATGACATGGGTTATAATAATGATCCGTTTCATTTTTAATAAATACTCGAAATCTCCACCCACTGGATGAAGCACCATTGTAAATACCATCAGTACAGTAAAAAGAAGAAGGGATATGCCCGCATTTCTGTCATGGCTTTGTTGCATAGTTTCGATTTTAGTTATGCCAAACCTACCAGCTCAAAGTGATATAGGGCTTGATAAGAATCAAGAAGTTATTTTACGCCTGATCCTGCTTAGAGTCTCCGGCGTCATACCCATGTAACTGGCGATATACTTCAGCGGAAATTTTTGAATGATCCGAGGTTTTGTTGCAAGCAGCAGTCTATACTTTTCCTCTGGAGTTAAACGGTTGTTTTGGTAATCCTGGTTTTGAATCGCCTGCTGGAATATAGTTCCGACCCTGAAAAAAAGATCGGATGCTTTGACCAATTCATGGAAATCATACGCACTTAATTCAAACACCTGGCTATCCTCCGCTGCTTCAATAATTGACTCGGCGGGCTTTTGCCTAATGACACTATGGTAATCAAACATCCAGTCCTGCTCTATGAAAAGATTTAAGATTGCTTCAACACCGGATTCGGTAATTGTGTAATGCCTGAAACTACCACGGTCTACAAAATAAAATTCGCGGCAGGTCTGTCCTTCTTCTACCAGGCGTTGTTCTTTCTTTACACTTATAACTTTAAGGCGACTTATTATTTGTTGAATATTATCGTCGGATAACTTTCCAAAGCTTTGGATTGACCTGGTGACGTTCTCAAACATATGCCGTGCTTTTCAACAACCGGAATATATGGAATATAATCGTCACACGGAATATGAAATAGTTGCCACGGATTCAGCGTCTTTGGAGGAGATGATTTATGAAGACAACATCCAAATCAGGAAGTCTTGCCACTAATTACACAAATTGCCAGGAATTAATTCGTGATAATTCGTGTAATTCGTGGCAACCGAAACGTGACCAGGCTGTACACCCCGCGGAGTTAGGGAAAGTTTGAAGCATGTGTACTAGTATTACCGTAAGCGCGGAGGAGTTGAAGAATTGAACCAGACGTCGAAGCCGGAAACAATTTAGGCGGGATTGGAAACTACTTTATAAATCATTTGGGAAATAACATTTGCTGCCCAATTCCGATGCCATATCGACGACAATATCATGAACGGAATGGCCAAAATGACTATAATTAGTGCAAAGCCTATTTGCTTAAAGCCCATTTGCTTATAGTTGAAAAAAATGATCGCCAAGATCGCCAATAGAACTATTAATAAAGACGATTTGTCTTTTACTGTCATCACCATTCGAGAGCCTTTTGAATCAGGAAAGAGTTGTCCATGCATGCTATAACGCATGTTTGGTGTCCATCGAAAGGTAAGTTGTACATCTATTTCGTTGTTTTCATTTACTTGTCCCGTATACTTCTCCGTTGCATATAAAAGTCCTTTCGAAATTATTAGCGGTGAACTAAACGCATACTGCAATCGCTGTTTCGCAATAGAGGCCTCAACCGGCAATATGATTTCCTTTTCTGTTTGCCTGTTATACCACTTTTTGCTATGTTGATAAGAGTGATCCATTATTTGAAGATTAAATTTCCGTATATTTTATGAATTCCCGAGGGCAACTGAACACTAACGCGCAGACTCCATAGTGGGAAAAAAGAAGTAACACCTGGTACAAAATTTTCTGCTACCCCAGGTAGTCAAAGTCTTCTACTAGTTTTGTCGGAAATCCTGGTCGAAGGGAAACATACTTAACGAGGTTCAAGCAAATTTTCCTGAGGATTGACTCATCATTAAACTCGATCATACCAAGGCAATTCATGAAAGTAATAACGCGGGAAACTTAATTAATAGCAGAATTAATATTGTAATCAGCACCGCAAAAAACTCAAAACTCAGAATTCGGGAGCTCAGAACTCAGAATTCAGAACTCAAGCTGACTAGTGGCTGGTAATCGATTCGTTACCTTGCAACATCGTGCCCAGGGTGCTCCCTCAAACCTGACCACTAAATCCCAGGTGGCTATAACGATACCAAAATAAAGCCGAAGCTGATTTTATATTCATACTCGTGCATCCAACTTCCTCTTACATCGTATATCTTACATATCACTACGTACCTCGTCGTTCCTACTTCACTAGTGCACCCTTTCACGTTCGTAATGCAGGCAATTAACCCCTGATTGAAATGTCTTCGTTGACACCAGTTTCAATTTTGTACGTTCAGTGATATTACCGAAGAGTGGAATTCCATTTCCCAACAAAACAGGATTTACAAACAACCAATAGTCGTCTATCAGGTCGTCTTGCATCAGTGAATGGCAAGCCGTAGGACTTCCAAAAATCAGAATATCCTTACCTGTCTCCTGTTTTATTGACTTAATTTCGTCAGCGACGTTGTCATTGATGACGATGGTCTTATCGGGAACCTTTCCCTTCATCGAAGACGATAGAACGATTTTTTTTACGCTGTTAAACCATCTTGAATGTTCGATGTCGTGCCTTGTAGCTTCCGGTTGCTCGGCAGCTGTCGGCCAGTAACTGTTCATCATCTGGTAGGTGTTACGGCCGTAGAGGGCAGTGTCAGCGTTGTCTGTTAGTCTTGCCCCGAAATCGAACATAATTTCATCAACGATGATCCAATCCATTTCTCCATTTGGACCGGCTACAAAACCATCGAGCGAAAGGTGCATGGAGACAACTATTTTTCTCATTTGACAAATTGTTTTATTGGAGTGACTTTTCACCCAGGTTATTAATATAATTTTCCAACCGATTCAAATTTTGCTTTCCGCCTTCTATCGCATTCACCTTTCGATCTAATTCTTCGATGACTTCTTTGGATGCAAACACAGACCTCATAGTCAAGAACGTTTTGGCACCTATTTCCTCGAACGTAACATATACTGTAAAATCTATCGTGTCAGCTTCATCTCTATGCCTGTAGGTTAGTAATGAAGGCTTTACCACTTCGATATATTCAATTTTGTTCTCAAAGTCTTGCCCGTAGCCATGCATGGTGAATTTCCAAAGCTTCCCAGCCTTTACATCCATTGATTTATGAGTTAGTGTGAAGCCAGTCGGTCCCCACCATTCCTTAATATGCACAGGATCTGTCCATACCTCCCAGACTAATTCCCGGGGCGCATTCAGAAGCCTCGTATAAATGAGTTGGTTGCCCTCCTGGCGGAATGAACTATTTTCTTTTTGCATGCTTTCTTTGTTTTTGCAGTTTATCTAAATAGTTGTCCAATGCATTCATTTTGTTATCCCAATATTGGTGATACTGCTCCACCCATGTGAATACTTCGCTCAGTTTCTTGAGCTTTGCTTCGCAGTAACGGTCCCTGCCCTTCTGCCTGATCACTATCAGCCCACATTCTTCCAGGATCTTGATATGAAAAGAAATCGCCTGCCGGCTAACATCGAATTTTTCTGCAATAGAATTCAAATTCTGAGTATCTCCTGCCAGCAGATTAATAATCTCTCTCCGTGTCGGGTCAGCGATCGCTTGAAAAACATCTCGCCTTGTTTCCATAATGAATAATTAAATACGCAAATACCTGTTTGCAAATATATATGCAAACACCTGTTTGCCCAAATTTATTTTTCAGCTAACCTTTTGTCCTACGATGTATGATGTGTAAAATGGGATGTACGATGCTTCGATGTCTGATGTACTACAGCCAGCATGAGAACGCTCACCGTATTACATATTTACAATTGTTCCTCCTGCAGTCGATAGTACCCAGAGCATATATCCTGCCTTGAGGAGACTAAGGACATCCATAATTTCCGACAATGGGATTATTCCCAAATAAAGAAGAATGTGTTAACCAGAAAGAACGAAAAACTTTAGGGAAAATCGCATAATCTTCCAGGGGGTACGTTATCTAAACATGAAAAACCGTATCCCCGGCTTCATGGTAAGCCAAGTCCAAAAACTATTTCTTTTTATTACTGTTATGGCCTTTGGTTTCGCGTCCTGTACACGACACATCTATGTGCACCACAAATTACCACCCGGCCATGCTAAAAAATTAACCGGATCAAAATCCGCAAAGGCATATGCACCCGGAAGGAAGAAGCATTAAAAGTTTGGTTATACTCTTTCCATTGTCTTGTGTAAAATCCGGTAAAAAGTAAAATTGCAAAGAATCTATGTGAAAAATGTTCCTATGTGCCTATGTGGTGAAAACAATTAGCACTTAGATATATTGGAACATAGGAAGACACATAGATTATGGAGGCCCCAAAAAAGTGTCTACTTTGCGTCTCGCGTCTTTGCGCGCATATATTTATTGCAAGATTCACTTACCTTCAACTCCTTTTCCGACCCCCAGACAAATCTGGATTCATCCCCCGTTGTCGCTCAAACGCACAACCCTTGTATCAAAAGCGAACACCAAAACAAATCTCCAATTGTGCAACCGCATAAGGATCATTCAACTAGGATAACGGCATTGGCCTTGTGCGTAATTGCCTGCAGCTGTCATATTCACGGATGAAACCCACAGGTCATGATAAGAAACTTAATCCTAATTGCGGTCCGCAATTTTCGGAAAGATAAATGGTATAGCTTACTGAATGTGCTGGGACTTACCATCGGTGTCACTTTTAGCCTTTTCCTGATCTTCTATGTCACCGACGAATTAAGCTACGACCGGTTTCATCAAAAGTCTGACCGGATATTCAGGATAAATTCTTACATCCACGAAAGAGATAAAAACACGGATTGGGCATTGACGCAACTCCCCCTTGGGCCTGTGTTAAAAAGTGATTACCCCGACGTGGATGAAATGGTACGGTTTGTAAGCAGGGAAAGAACGCTGTTTAAAAACGGTGATAAGAATTTCTTCGAAACAAAAGCGTATTACGCAGACAGCACCATCTTCAAAATATTCACCCACAAATTTCTTGAAGGAAATGCCGCTACCGCTTTAATGGCCCCATTCGATATTGTCATCACAAGAAATTTAGCGGAAAAGTATTTTGGAAAAAAAGAATCGGCGATTGGCAAAACTCTAAGAACAGTGTACGATGTTTACAAGGTAACTGGCGTCATAGAGAATATGCCTTCGAATTCTCATCTCCGTTATGACATGCTGATTTCGATATCGACTATCCTGAGGAATGATCCACCCGGCCCTCAAAATTGGGGCAACTTCAACAACTTCACGTATGTCCTTCTCAAACCAGGAATAAATGCCAATGCCTTCAATAAAAAATTAGAGGGTGTTTACAAAAAGTTTGTTGAGCCTATCTTCAAGCAATTCAATGTAACCATGCGGTATGATCTGCAAAACATCACCGCTATCCACCTGCATTCAAATCTGCAATACGAACCCGAAGAGTTGGGGAGCATGTCATATATCTGGATCTTCTCCGCGGTTGCTTTTTTCATGTTGCTCATCGCCTGCATAAATTACATGAACCTTACAACTGCAAGGTCCGCACGAAGGGCTAAGGAAATAGGCATCCGAAAAGTGACCGGGTCAACGAGGAATCAGCTGGTAGCACAATTCCTTAGCGAATCAGTGTTGACAGCCTTGATATCGGTCATACTGAGTATTGTACTCATACTGCTCTTGTTGCCCGTTTTCAATTCATTATCGGGCAAAAGATTTACACTTCAAACTTTATTAGAACCCTTCAATTTGATGCTGCTTGTTTCGGTTGCCTTATTTACAGGACTTATTGGTGGCAGTTATCCCGCACTTTATCTCTCAGGTTTTAAACCGGTAAGTATTTTGAAAGGCTCTCTTTCGAAGGCCTCAGGAAATATCAATCTTCGTCGTTCACTCGTCGTATTACAGTTTTCAATCTCCATGATCATGCTGATCTGCACATGGGTGGTGTATTCACAACTCTCCTATTTGCGAAAAAAAGATGTTGGTTTCAATAAGGAACAGGTGATGACGGTGATAGTAAACACGGGAGAAGATGAGCGAAGCAAGATTTTCGCCATGAATAATGAATACCGTAATCTTCCAGGCATAAAAGAGGTTGGTGCGGCAAATTCTTACCCGGGTGGGCCAAATCTGAATCTTAACCTTTTTACTGTTCAAACAAGTAAAGGATATGTTGACAAGGCGGTGGAATGTTACGGAATTGATGAACATTTCCTTCCAACCCTTGGTATTCCCATCGTAAAAGGTCGGAATTTTGAAAGTCTGCCAGACACGCTGAGAAGCATCCTCGTCAATGAATCGATGGTGAAACATTTCGGATGGGATGAGCCAATTGGTAAACGTGTGAAGTTTCCGGGAGATACATCAGGAAGATACCTGGAGGTAGTTGGCGTGATGAAGGACTTTAATCAAAAATCACTTTACAATCCAATTGCCCCGCTTCTTTTGTTTTACTCGCCGAACGGGAATATGATGCAGGTTAAGATGAACTCGGGTAATCTTAATGCTTCGATCGAAAAAGTAGCGGCAATATGGAAGAAGTATTTCCCGGCATTGCCATTCGAATACAAATTCCTCGATGATGATTTCAATTCGCAGTATGCCGCCGACCAAAAACGCGGAAAGATCTTTGCTTCTTTTTCAATACTCACGATTATCATCACTTGTCTTGGTTTGCTCGGCCTCACGGCTTTCACCACCCAGCAAAAGCAAAAAGAGATCAGCATACGCAGGGTGATGGGCGCATCGATTATCCAGGTAGTTACGATGATTACAAAGAGTTATTTGTGGCTGGCATTTATTTCCGTTTTCATAGCGTTCCCAATTGCATGGTATTTTATGAATAACTGGCTAAACATATTTCCCTACAACACCGGCCTGTCCGTATTCCCATTTGTCCTATCGGCATTCGTGATAGTAATTACGTCCGGTGCCACCGCGATGTTCCATTCAACAAGAGCAGCATTAACGAATCCAGCGAAAAGTTTGAGAACAGAATAAGGAAATTAATAGCAGGCTGTTCTTTGCGCCTTTGCGCGAATATTCTGGCAACGTCGCAAAGCCGCAAAGTACCGTGGAGATTTACCACCTTCGGTATCTCCAGTCAGAAGGCCCGCCGCGATAACGCCAATCGCCTCTCGGAAAATATCCTTGCGGGTTATTGTTGTTTTCATCGTAATTTTTTTTATCTACACGATGCCTGTTAGGTGATTCATGACCTGTCACATAATATGAAGAACCACAACTGGTAAAACCAATGATCAAAACCAGTGCACCAATAAGAAATTTTGCTTTCATAAAATACCCTTTATTCACAGAATCAAAGTAAACTGCAAATTTCCGAAATTGATGGCAGGCGAAGCGGTTGCAGAAGTAAATGTAAGGTTAAAAATTTGCTAGAAGAGCTTGCCACGGACTACATGGATTTACCCGGATTAAATTCGCGCCCATTCCCTTTTAGTGGCGTATTCGTGATCTTATTCAGACTCCCATTTGCTCTCCCATACATCTTTCGTATCTTTTTGCCACCGTCTCAACTTTCCCTGCATCCTTGTTAATTCCTGGCGGTATTTTGCATCCCCTGCAAGATTATGTAATTCATTGGGATCGTTTTGTAAATCGTACAATTCAAACTTCGGGCGATGTAAATAAGCCTGTACAGTACGCTTGCCAAGTCGCCCGGACTTGCTGAAAACAATATTTTGCCATGTGAACGACTGATACAAATCCAATGCCTGGGGAAATGGCAACTGGTGAGCAATATTGTAAAACAACTTATACCTTCTTTCCCGCAGTACACGCATTGGATAATACATCGTCACTTCATGCAATGAATGAGATCCATAAACCTCATCCCATCCAGACACATTGTTTTGTTCGATGATGTTTTTAAACGATCGTCCGTGAAATTGTTTGTTGTCTGCCGGCGCACCGGCAAAGTCCAATAAAGTCGGTGTGATGTCTACCCATGAGACCATCGCATCCTGTACAAAGTTTCGTCTACCTGGCATTGGTAGTTTAATGATTAACGGAAGATGCATTCCAGGTTCGTATAGAGTAGTTTTTGATCCCGGGAATGCAGCGCCGTTATCGGATAAATAAATGATGATCGTCTGCTCATACTTTCCTGAAGCTTTTAAATGTTCGAGCAATCTGCCTATACCCTGGTCCAATCGATTAATCGCCTGGTAATATTCCGCGATCTCTTTGCGTGTTGGGCTATTGTCGGGAAGATAGCCCGGGACTATCACCGAATCGGGGTTAAAAACAGCTTTTGTTATCTGCGGATATCCTTCTGCTCTATTTCCAAAAGGATTTGGACGTGAACCGTCAAAAAAAGGTGTACCATCAGGCAGGACGGAATTACTGCGATGCGGATCGTCGGTGGCGAAATATAAAAAAAAGGGCTGGTCTGAACTTTCCGTTAGAAATGATTTACAGGCATCCGCCATCTCGATTGGGCTTCTGCCAATCGAGGCAGGATTGTTAACACCCCCTTCCCGCAATATCTTTTCGAAATGATACACAGCTTCTGGCGCTACATGGAATTTGCCAATCCTCGCCGTTCTATACCCCGCTTTCTTCATTAATACAGGAAGCGATTGTATTGTATCAAATGAACGGAAATTATGCTGCTGATGTTCCAAACCATACATACCGTTGGCGTGGCTTTGCAGACCAGTGAGCAATACCGCTCTACTGGGACTGCAACTCGCAACGGTGCAAAAAGCATTTGAAAAGCGGGTACCCTCCGACGCGAGTCGATCAATGTTTGGAGTTCTTACAGCTTTGTTACCATAACATCCCAATGCTTCACGGCCATGATCATCAGCAACAATCAAAATAATATTTGGCGTCGAGTTCTTTTGCGACTGGGCATTGCTTGCTATACAAGAAAACAAACTAAAGATGTGCAACCATATTTCAATCACAATGATTCGATTCATTCCTTTCGAGTTTTCCTTTGCGTCTTTGCGCCTGCTAGGATTTTTTTCTCGCAAAGACGCAAAATTGTAGTTTATTTTGTTCCCTTGCTCACCGCTTCCATCAATCCCCTGATATAACCCAGCGCAAACAATATCCCGATATTACTGTAACCTGGAAAATCATTAATATCCGTCGCCATGGTCGACACATGGCCAGGAGGAAGTGCACCCTTGAATCCGATATCGTAATACGCTTTCATCGCTCCATACATATCAATCTGTCCTTCATCGTGAAATGTTTCTTCGAACTTCAATTTACCTCCACGAACATTACGGAAATCAACAAAGTGGATTTTGTCTTTCCATTGATGCACAAGCTTTGGAATATCCGCACCCATCAATGAAAAATTACCCTGGCACATCGTGATACCATTGTACGCACTCGGATAGATTTTTAACATTCGATTGAAGTTCTCTACTGTGTTCATAATACGGCCGATTCGCTTGATGCTGTCAACCTGAGGATCGTCGGGATGCCACCTAACGAGGTCGCTGCCGCTAATGATGCGGTATTTTCAGAAAACTTCTTCGATTGCCGCACATGGATGATGGGTTTGATGATTATGGGTACCAAGTTCTGAAATTTTTTTGGATCTACTGTGGGCCTCGCTGACATGAGTCTGAGTAAAGAGGACAAATTCTATTTTGAGATCGTCACAATGGTTGATATTTTTCCATCACGACCGAGCATGGATTGTCTTTTTGTTGACAATCCTACGCAAGTTCTTGACGTAAAGCGGCGAGATGGTTACGAGCCCTGGCTAACAATTATTTTGTACCCAGCGTTCCTCGTACTATGAAGCTTCGTTGCGTCGCACAATTCAGCGACTTATTCGCTACTGAGCTTTTTCCGAACCGCTCTTGTTGCGCAAGATGTGGGCAAGCTTGAAGAACTCTTTAGAAAGTAGTTCACAAACAATTGTATCATTTGAAGGGATAAGTAAATACTATTGAAGAAGAAGGAAATCAAAAAATTGGACTGCAGGATTTTACATTGTAACCATGTTTTTATGAGTAAAGAAATTCAGACGAAAAAATGTCCCTATGGCTGAAACAATAAGTCGGAAGGCAATTAAATGCAACCATTACCCGCAACGACTTTTCTCAATTTTGACTAACTTTTCAGATGATCAAAAAATCCTTTTTTATAGGCTGCTTCGCCTCCGGGTTTTGACTTGTTGGCCTTTGTAAAACAATGGCGGGCTAAATATTATCACCAACCGGCTGATGACATAAACGGCATATTCAATTTTACGGCTGCTGAAACTTATGTTCAGTTGAATTTTCTCATCGGCTATTCCATTGCTCAAACACTAGCGAGGCCGAAGTGGAATAAGGACGATCTATTTGCAAGAGCTTTGCAATCAGACTAAGATTTTACGGGAGGCCACAAATGAGCGCATAATAAGCGGTTTGCTTCTATGGCGGGGCGACGAACATAGCTTCAGCTACGTGCACCTATCAACGGCAGTTTCAGCGTGGCAGTGAACATTCGGCTGTAGTTCTTATTATCAACATCAGTAACTTTAACCCGCAGCGGTTTAGGCTGGACGTCCGGTGAATACCGCCACAGGCAGCAAGCCTTGTTCGTCAGACTGTGAAAAACTAATTTGTCTACGTAGAATATTCGGACAGGTGATGGAGAGACTCTTTAA
>DAINQQ010000188.1:0-11118 GCA_036742645.1 Flavitalea sp. | reverse complement strand
TGGGTTATGTGGAATTTCCGATCATTGGAAAGATAAAGGTCCTGGGTTTAACTGAGCGGCAACTGAAAGAAAACTTAACTCAATTAATAGGAAAATATGTAAAAGACCCATTGGTTGAGGTTCGGTTTACCAACTTCAGAATTACGGTACTTGGTGAAGTTGAAAGTCCCGGATCATATACATTAGACATGCAACAGACAACCCTTTTCCAGGCACTTGCCGTAGCCGGTGATTTACCAAACACAGCAAAAAGAAGTGACATTCAGCTATACCGTGATTATAATGGAGAACGGGTAATGATTCGATTCGATTTGAGAAAAAAGGATGTATTGTATAATCCCGAGATTTTTCAATTGAGGCATAATGATGTGATATATGTGAAACCTTTCAAGAAGGAAGTATTTATGCAGAACTTTACGTTTATAGCATCGATAGTTGCGTCACTTACAAGTCTCCTATCGATCGCCTATATATTAGTAAACGATTAATAACTAAACAAGATCCGTAATGGAACAGACACCTATACCTGTCGAGGAAAAGCAAACCAGTTCCAGCTTTGATATCTCAAGATTTTTTTCAAAGCTGTTAAGTAATTATTACTGGTTTATACTAACAATTGCCATCGCTGGTACATCAGCCTATTTATATTTGCGTTACACGCAGCCGCTTTACGAGGTTTCCACTTTTATATTGGTAAGCCGGCCTAATGATGCGATGGCATCCACCTTAGGCGGTTCTACCTTTGCGGGCGGCGGAGCCCCGATGCCTGCATCGGGACCCATGCTTGTGACAGATGCCAACAACGAAATTTTCAAGCTTCAGTCTGAAGTATTATTTGGACAGGTGGTGGATTCGCTTCAACTGTATGTGTCAGCGGTAAAATTTGGGAGGGTAAGAAGCAAAGCAGAGGATATTGAAAATTTACCTTTCACGATAAAAGTTATTAAGAGTTCTCCTGAAAGCTACTTACCTGTTCACAAGTTATTCCTGACTGAAACTTCCTTCTCTCTTCAATCAGATAAAAAAAATATAAAGGGATATTACGGTCAACCGTTGGTGATAAAAGGGGACACAATAACCATCACTTTAAAATCATATGCTCCGCAGGATTTCAGTACAATATTTGGGTTAACGTTCGAACGGAGATCATCCGCTATTTCACAATTGAGTTCACGTATCACAGTCCAACCGGCAGCGAAGGCTGGTCCGGGTATGCTTCAGATCATGGTACGGGATGAATTACCCTATAGAGCAAAAAAGATTATCGATGTATTAATTGATAAATACGACATCTCCAATCTTGAATTCAAAAATCAATCTCTAAGAAAAGAAATCGAGTTCCTAACGGACAGGGTAGGTACTGTGGGTAATGAACTCCTTCACCAGGAGAATATGATCAGGGACTTCAAGGTAAGTAACAAGGTGACCGATGTTTCAGCCTCAGCGTCTCAGTTACTTACGAATCTTACAGCGCTTGACACCAAGAGAAGTGATAACGAGTCCAAGAAACAAATGGCCGATCTTGTAGAATCAAATATTCGAAACTTTTCAGGCCAGGAACAGGTGATATCTAATGCAGCTACTTTGGCAGATCCTGTTATGGCAGGACTTGTTGCCAAATACAATGACAAGGTACTCGAGAAAAATCGCATTTTGGACAGGGGAACAACTTTAGATCCCCGTTTGGGAGGAGTTAACAGGGAACTGCAAGATCTAAGAACAAGCATTCTTAGCAGCGTTGAAAATATCAAGCGTGAGATCAGGTCAAGTAACGAATTCCTGGCATCACAGGAAAGAACTACAACAAGCCGCTTTCAAACGATGCCAGAGAAAGAAAAGGATTACGTTCAGGTGAACAGGTTACTTGCTTTAAAGCAGACACAGTACATGTTTCTGTTACAGAAAAAGGAAGACAAGGCTATCCAGCTCGTATCGTCACAGATTGGAGAATCCCGCATTATTGATTCAAGAACCAACAACGATATTTTATATCCTAAGCCATGGCTCATTTATGCGATAGCCCTTGGTATTGCTATTGCCTTTCCTGCATTCATTATATTGTTAAGAATGTTGCTCAATAAGAGGATAGAGACGAGAAAGGATATTGAAAATGCAACCTTCTTGCCTATCGCGGGAGAGATAGAAATGGAGCCGCGCACAGCAAGGGAAATAATTGTATCGGCGGGCTATCAATCGGATATAGCAGAACAGTTCAGAAGCCTTCGTACGAATTTGATCTACCTCAAGCAGGAAACTGCAGGAAAAGTGTTGATGATAACTTCGGCTATGCCTGGAGAGGGCAAGAGCTTTGTATCGATCAACCTCGCCAGTACCCTGGCCTCAACCGGGAAAAAAGTTATTTTGGTTGAATTGGACTTGCGCAGGCCACAACTCGCGAAAACCTTAGGGTTGAATACAAGACCTGGAATGACGGATTTCCTGATTACTGGCGACATGCAGCCATATGATGTTATCCAGACAAACCGGGAATATGATAATCTTTCATTCGTTACCTGCGGACCTGTGCCACCAAACCCGGGAGAATTAATTTTAACTAAGAAATTCCAAAACTTTTTCGAATATCTGCGGAGTAATTATGAAATCATAGTGGTAGATACTCCGCCTGTCGGAGTTGTGTCGGATGCAATTATTGTAGGCAAAGAGGTTGATTTGACATTGTTCATATTGCGTCATAGGTATTCTTTTCGCTCGTCCATTCAATTGTTGAATGATCTACATGATGAAAAGAAGCTTCCGCATCTTTCAATTGTGATCAATTCTATCAAAAGGAATAAGGGCTTTCAAAAAGAAATCCAGGGCTCCTACAATTATTATCTCAGAGAGGACAAAAAAGATAGAAAGAAAAATGGAGTGCCAAAAACCTCAAAAAAAGAATCAACAACTATTTAAATAAATAATTACTGTTAACATCTCATCATGGTAACAAGAAAGCAGGTACTCACGCTTGTTAAAATGATTGATATTTCATACCCTGTTTTAATCTAAAATGGTAAATCTAACTTTAACAAAGGACTCTTTCTGGGGTTACTTCAATTTCTATTACCGGATCACCGGTAAAAAATTACTGATATATTTTGCACTTAGCATTCTTGTGAGTTTACTCGACGGCCTTGGACTTGCGATGTTTATTCCTTTGTTAGAATTCGTAGGCAATCCTGATAAAAATGTAAACAGCAAGGAATCTCTCGGTCAACTTCATTATATCATTGATTTTGTCAGCAGTCTTGGTTTTGAATTAACTGTAACAACGGTGCTGATAATGTTGATTGGGCTGTTTAGCTTTAAAGGATTGCTCAGGTTCATCCAGATCAACTACTATTCCAAAATGCGACAGTTCTTTTTTGTGAAGGTTCGTAATGAGTTGTTGAAAAGGTTAGAACGGTTGTCATACAGCGGCTTTTTAGAACTTGATGCAGGTAAAATACAAAATACATTCACGACGGAGGTCGGCCGGTTATTCGGCGGAATGACTGGATTTTTTAATACTACTCAGTATTTTTTCATGTTGCTGACCTATATTACTCTTGCGTTCCTGGCGAACTACCAATTTGCAGTACTTGTTTTGGCAGGTTCTTTCTTATCAAACGCTATCTATAAAAAAATTTATAAGAAAACCAAACGCGCTTCACTTGATGTGACAAAGAGAAGTGTTTCCGCAAGTAACTATTTGCTACAGGCAGTCCACAATTTCAAATATTTAAAATCAACCAATTCATTTTCCGAATATGGTAGACGCCTTCAGACAATAATTTTGAAATTTGAACGCCTTAACAGGAGTATGGGCAGATTGAAGGCTATCGCTACAAGTATCAGAGAGCCGATTATTATCGCGATTGTCAGCGTTGTGATTATGGTACAGATAAATGTGATGGGGACTGGCCTGAACACAATCATTTTAAGTTTATTCCTTTTCTATAGGGCCTTGACTTTCCTGGGACAAATTCAAGCCGACTGGCAGATGTTTATCGAGAATATCGGCGGCATGTATGCGATTTCAGCCAACGCCCAACTCATGTCGGACTTAGAAGAAAAGATGGGCTCAACGGAATTTCCGGGCGTAAAGAACCAGATCTTACTCCGAAATGTGCATCTTTCATATGACCGGGTAAAAGCATTAGATAATATAATGGTCGAGATACCTGTAAACCGGACTATAGCACTCATCGGGGAAAGTGGCTCGGGAAAGACAACGATTGCTAATGTAATTGCCGGATTATTTACTCCTGATTCCGGGGAAGTTCTTATTGACGATGTGCCCTTATCGCACTATGATCTGAACAGTTACAGATCAAAAATTGGATATATATCACATGAGTCCGTCATTTTTAACGACAATATCTTTAACAACATCACTTTTTGGGCCGAAGCCACTCCAGAGAATGTGGCGCGTTTCCATGAGGTGCTCGAGCGAGCTTCACTGACAGAATTTGTTAGTTCACTGCCCGATAAAGAATTGACGAGTCTGGGTGATAATGGGCTATTAATTTCCGGCGGACAAAAGCAAAGAATTTCCATTGCGCGAGAACTTTATAAAAGCTGCGACATCTTGATACTTGATGAAGCAACATCCGCATTGGATTCCGAAACAGAAAGAATAATTCAGGAAAATATTGAAAAGCTGCATGGCAGCTACACAATAATTGTCATAGCTCACAGATTGTCGACTATAAAGGAAGCAGACATCATTTACCTGTTGGAAAACGGTAAAATTTCTGATTCAGGAACGTTCCATGAAATGATGAATAGCTCGAGCCGGTTTAAGAAAATGGTTTCATTCCAATCTGTGTAGGTTTATTTAAACATCGATGTATTTTTATAAGAAAGTGCTAAGTTCTTATACATTCTAAAGTACCAGTTATGAAATTTACAATCATCACCCCCACTTTCAATCGTGAGGACATGCTTCAAACCACGATCAAAAGTGTCCAGGCCCAGACATTTACTGATTGGGAAATGATTATTGTTGATGACGGCTCAACGGATAATACGGAGCAAATTGTCAAAGAATTATTTCTGAACGATGAGCGCATAAAGTATTTCAAAAAACCAAATACCGGGCAGGCAGATAGCTTAAATGTCGGGGCGTCTAAAGCATCCGGTGAGTTTCTGACTTTTCTTGATAGCGATGATGAGGCATATCCCAACTGGTTGGAAATAGTCAATAAGAATATTAAAGAAGACACTGCCGTCCTTTGCATAGCGGCAATGAGAAAGATGATGAACGGCAGGATGGTCAGGGAACACATGTGCCGATGGAAATTTTTCGGGGAAATGGTTAGATATAAATTTACCTGCGGGTCATTGTTCCTGAAAAAACATATACTCTTTGATATCGGTGGTTACGATCCTGAGATGAGGTGTAATATTCAGACAGACCTGGGATATCGCTTATTGACCTACCTGAAGAAAACAAACCAAAAGATAGTGGCAGTAGACGAGTACCTTGTACAGATCAATCTTCACGATGGCCCCCGCATCCGAACTAATTGGGAAAAGCGACGGGATGGAACGAAACAGTTTTTAAATAAGCATTACAAGTTTATCGCTGAAAACATGCCTGGAGATATCATCAGTAGTTATGCGATTATAGCCTTTTCCAATTATAAGTTGAGGAAAAGAAAAGAATCACTTCAATACCTGCTCAAAGTGATTAAACTTAATCCATTGGTTCCTGCTAATTACTTCAGGGTAATAAAATACGCTTTCCTTTGAGCCACATCAATGATAACATTGAGAAAGTAAATGAATTTTACGAAATTGTGTCGGAGGAAAACCTCTTGCAAATGAACCCTTCCATAAATAAGACTGTCTGTGCAATTATGGTGACCTATAACAGACTTAACACCCTGAAAACTGCACTTTCCCACATTTTCGATCAAGCTCTTCAACCTGCTTCTTTAATTATTGTCGATAATAATAGTTCTGACGGTACAAAGGACTATCTAAGTACCATAAATAAAACTAACAATATCCACTGCATTTTTTTGGCAACGAATATTGGTGCTGGCGGAGGTTATTACTACGCGATGAATTATGCGCTGGAGAACGGACTTGAGACCGACTATTTCTGGATGATAGAAGACGACACTTACTACGACAAAAACACCCTTTCAGAATTGATGCACAATATCGAGGCGTCTGATTATGATATGATAAGCTTCAAAGGCTTCAAGACCGGCTTTGGAGGTTCCAAAAAACTTTTCACGTACGATTCACTCAAACCCGTGACTTCTGTACTTCTCGACGGCTCGCTTATCAAGACGGATATCATCAAAAAAATAGGTCCTCCAAAAAAGGAATATTTTATGATGTGTGATGATTATGAATTCAGCCTTCGGCTAAAGAAGAATGGATATAAAGTTGCCCTAATGCCGAACCGGTCGGTTAATTATCTTCATCTTGGAGGCGATGGAAAGTTCACCAGGTCCACGCTGTGGCGCGGTTATTACACTGCGAGAAATCACCTTCTTATATTAAGAGAATATTTTTCATTTATCGAATTATTAAGTTACACAAATAAGCAGCTGAAATATTTAATTGCAGCGGCCCTGTATGCGCCAGATCGATCGAACAGGATAAAATTCCGAATACTCGGAATTTGGCACGGAATAAGAGGTATAAAAGGGAAGACTTTAGATCCTGCAACGTTGAAATTTATCAAAAACGAAGCGAAGGCTGCAATAGATTCCAATTATATGCTAAAGGAAAGAAGCGTATCTGTACCCGTTGAAAAGGTTCCAGTTAGGATTAAGGAAAAAAGTACCCGCAGCACACCGTTCATTTCCGTAATAACACCAACATATAACAGGGAAGTAATGGTGCAAAACACCATCAAAAGCGTAATTAGTCAAACTTTCCAGGACTGGGAGTTGATCATTATTGACGATGGCTCCATAGACAACACCGAAGCAGTAGTAGAGCCATTTTTAAAAGATCCGCGCATCCGTTATTATAAGAAACAAAATACTGGCCAGCCCGATAGTCTGAATGTCGCATCACGTCATGCTAATGGCGAATTTCTTACATTCCTGGATAGTGATGATGAAGCTTACCCCGATTGGCTTCAAACAATTGCAGAGAACGTGAACGGCAACACCGGAATTGTTTGTAATGGGGCAGTAAGAAGACTGATGGATGGAACAATGATCAATGAAGAACCGAAAGAAACAGTGATTTTTGGCAGGAAGGTGAAATTGAAATTTACCTGTGGATCGCTCTTCGTTAAGCGATCGATTTTTGTTGAAGTCGGAGGATATGATTCCGAGATGAAATCCAATATTCAAACAGACCTGGGATACCGGCTGCTTGCTTATTTGAAGGATACGGGCTATGATACGGTTGCCATCGACAGAAGCCTCGTACAACTAAACATACATGACGGGGAAAGGATAAGAACCAACTGGACAAAAGTGAGAGAAGGAGGACTTCAACTGATCAGGAAACATTACGACATCATAAAAAAAAGCAGCCCGGAAGAAATTTCCAATATGTATATGGTCGTTGCTTTTTCCAATTACAAACTGCGAAACCGGGGCGAGGCAATCCGTTTTGCCTTAAAGGCTATTAAACATAGCCCTTTTCAATGGAAGAATTATCTGAAATGCGTTAAATACGGCATTCTGTAATGTCTGCAATGAATAAGTCAGGAAAGAAAAAAGTGCTGTTTGTTATCGATACACTACAACTCGGAGGCGCTGAACAAAGCCTTCTCGAGAATACTTCACGTTTTAAGAATGTACATCCTATAGTGTGTCATCTCTATACCGGCGCGATTCTCGAGCCAAAGTTTAGAGAAAGAGGCATCAAGGTGTATTCATTAAACATTTCTAAGAAATACGGCTTTCTGGAAGCGTACAGCAGGCTTAAAAAAATTATCGAAACTGAACAGCCCGAGCTGATGGTCGCTTATCTGACTCGTTCCGAAATCGTTACCAGATTACTTGGAAAGTTCAATCACATTCCGGTTGTCGGAACTTTCGTGAACGACTTGTATTGCAAATCTTATAATCAGCATCTGTCATGGAAAGCGAAGAATGTCGTCTCTCTTTTCAAATATATCAATAGGGCAACCAGCAAAATCTGCGTAGGATTCGTATCCAATTCTCAGGCAATCAAAGAAGCAAACGCAAGACACCTGAATATCCGACCTGAAAAAATTGAAGTTATTAACAGGGGGCGCGATAGCTTTAAGTTCCGCAGAAAAAATCCAGACACGTATGGCAATGAAGGCTCAATTCGATTCTTAAATGTGAGTCGATTGTTTCCGGTTAAAGGACATCGGTTTATGATCCTGGGCTTTAAACAATTCCTTGCAAAATATCCCGACGCCACGTTATCGATCGTTGGTGACGGCCCGCTGCGTAACGAGCTTACAGCGCTTATTAACGATCATGATCTTGAAAACAAAGTCGTTCTTCTCGGATCAAGAAATGATGTACCTGCTCTGCTCGCGGAATACGATTGTTTTATATTTCCGTCGTTGGTAGAAGGGTTCAGCGGAGCGATTGTAGAGGCCATGTTTGCGGGTTTACCGATTCTTGCATCAGATATTGCTCAGAATAAAGAAGCCATCCTGCACTTACAAACGGGATACCTTTTTGGAAAAGAGTCTGCGGAAGAAGCGGCAAAGGCAATGCTTTGGTTTAGAGAAAATCGTGAGCTGGCAAATAAGCTTGCAATAAATGCGTATGAATACGCCAGGGAAAATTTCGAGCTCGATAAGATCGTGAACCGTTTTGAAACCTATTTACAAACTGTAATACCTGAGAAGAATTGAAAGTTCTGCACCTGATTCAACGTTCGCAACTACGGGGAGCGGAGATCTTTGCTTCACAGTTGGCATCGCATATAAACAGGTCGGGTAACACTGCAGTTATCGTGAGCCTGTTTCCGGGAAACGCTGATTTGCCATTTAACGGAAACATCATTCCACTAAATGGCAATTCAAAAGGCAGATTGCATGATATCAAAGCATGGAAGAAGCTTGCCAAAATCATAAAAGATGAAAAACCGGACGTTATTCAGGCCAATGCGGGCGATACGCTAAAATATGCCGTGTTTTCCAAGATACTCTACCGCTGGAAACAGCCAATCGTTTTCAGAAACGCAAGCACGATCAGTCTATACATTAAAACCTGGTCGCAAAGGATGTGGAACAGTTTTCTGTTTCATTTTGTCCATAAAATAATTTCAGTCAGCAATACATCAGCACTTGATTTTTCAAAATTATTTCCGGCTTATAAAACGAAGGTGATCACAATTCCAATTGGAATTGAACACTTAGAGATTTCAAGATCAATGAATGGGAAAGCACCCGAACGCGTTCAATTGAATGGCCAGGGACCCAGGATTGTGCATGTAGGAGGATTCACTTTTGAAAAAAATCACACCGGACTGCTCGAAATATTTCACCTGGTGTTAAGCAAGGAACCCGCCGCTTCACTTTATCTCGTCGGCGACGGTCCCTTGAAACAAAAGATGGAAGGAGATGCGCGGGCAAAGGGCCTTGGTTCAAATGTAAAATTTTGCGGATTTCAGACCAACGCGATGGAGTACATCAGAGGTGCTGATGTTTTGGTTTTACCAAGCATCATTGAAGGATTACCCGGCGTTCTACTGGAGGCATTCTATTGCAAAATTCCAGTTGTCGCCTACGATGTTGGCGGGATAAAGGAGATAGTAAAGAATAATAAGACGGGAAGACTTATACCGAAGGGCGATATCCAGGCGTTCGCGGAAGCTATTCTTGAAGCTTTACAGAAAACTGACAAAAATCAAAGGCTGATTGATAACGCTTATGAACTCGTTATGTCAAATTATTTAAACACCCAAATCGCGAATCAGTTTATAAGCGTGTATAAATCGCTTTCATCCTAATTTAATTTCAGCATCGCACCTTCTGTTTCCACTATGAATAGTTTTGCAAAAAATGGCAATACCGTAACTGGTAAATCTATACCAGTGCTTCATATCATAAAATCATTAGGCCGCGGAGGTGCCGAAATGCTGTTGCCGGAAACATTGAACAAACATGACAAAAACAGGTACCAGTTTCATTATATTTATTTCATCCCCTGGAAATACCAGATGGTTGAAGCGATCGAAAAAGAAGGTGGACGGGTAACTTGTTTGTCGGCAAAGAATAATATCAGAATCTTGTTGAAGGCCCGTCAAATCGCTTCCTATGTAAGAAAGAACAATATTGAGCTGATTCATTGTCACCTTCCGTGGGCAGGCATTGTTGGACGCCTCGTCGGCAAAATGACTGGCGTTCCTGTGGTTTATACTGAACACAATACATGGGAGCGCTACCACAAACTGACGTATTACCTGAATAAAATAAGTTTTCCTGGCCAGGAAAAAGTTATTGCGGTTTCTGAAGACGTTGCAAATTCGATCAGGAAACATTATCACAAGAAAAAACCAGATGTCAGAGTTGTATCCAACGGCATAAATACTGAAAAGTACTCAACTGCTCACGAAATGGGCCGCGATATCCGCAAGGAGCTAAATATCCCTGATCGGTCTACAGTTATTGGGATCACCTGTGTCTTCCGCAAACAAAAACGGCTGGACATTTGGCTCGATATCGCAAGTGAATTGCACAAGAAACATCCTGATACGTTTTTTATCATTGTTGGCGACGGTGTTCTCAAAAAAGAGATTCACGAAAAAGCACAGTCACTGAAAATGGAGAAATATCTTCATTTTGCGGGTTTGCAATCGGAAACCCGGCCATATTTACAGGCGATGAATATTTTTATGATGACCTCTGGGTTTGAGGGATTGCCGATTGCACTACTCGAAGCAATGAGTATGGGTTGCACCCCAGCCTGCACGGCAGCCGGCGGCATTCCCGAATTAGTGAACGACAATCAGAATGGCATCCTTGTTCCGGTAGAGGACCCCATTTTGCTAGTAAGTCGCTTATCCGAATATCTTCAACAACCTGGTCGGTTGAAAGTTCTGGCTGAGTCCGCACGTGAAACGGTTACCACCTCATTTAGTTTGCAGAAAATGGTAAGTGAGCTTGAAACTATTTACGATGAAATATTAAATTGAGATCATGTTTGGCGCGATAGTTTTAATTGTTTTGTT
>DAINQQ010000187.1:0-11191 GCA_036742645.1 Flavitalea sp. | reverse complement strand
AAGGACGCAAAGCTCTTCGCGCCTTGCGAGCAAATTATCTCGACACTGGAGTCCATTCCAAAATATGAACTGTTTGCGGCTTCATGTCTTCTACCTTCTCACCATCGCCCTGGCCAGTACGCTGAACAAAAACATGAAGTTGTTTATTCAGACGCCACAGTTCTGTATCATAAGATGGCTCCGATTGCCCGATGGATGTGTCTGTCAAATCGATTGTTCTCCAAATGTTACTGCTAACATCATCACAAATAAACAAAGAGAGTTTTTGTTCTCTTTCAATATCGCGGAAAACAACAAAGACCTGTTTTCCTTTTACCACAACTTGCGGCCTTGATATGGGTATTTTTTTTGTGCCGCCTCCGCTCAACGAAAATGGGGTTGTACGACTTGACACTTGTTTGGTATTCCATTTTTTTCCATCAAAATATACAAGATGATATTGGGGTACTTTAGTGCCGGCAGGACGCCAATATGTAGCAATGTAGGGCGAGCCTTTTTCATCAGTTGTCATACTGGTTGCATTGATCAGTTCACTCGCCTGCGGAATCTTACGGATATACTCCGCGTTTGCTGCATTTATAGGAAGCTCGTATTTTTTCCCATCAGATTGCATCCATGTTTTTCCTCCATCTTCTGACTTAGCGTAACATAGATCGTGGTTTGAGGCAACATCCGGAGTTTCTCGCCAGACCCAACTAATGTGAAATGTTCCGCGGTCATCTACACACGCTTGCCAGTAAGCATTACGTTCGCCTTCTCCATCTAACAAATTGCTATTAATCCTCGCCCATGTTTTTGAGCGGATATTATAACGGTTTAATATGAGATTGCCATTGCCCGAAGAGCCATCACGGTAGAGAAATAACAAGTCGCCATTTGCCAATCTGAAAAATTCCGGATATGTCAGTTTGGTTTCATTGTTGCCTGTCATCTGTTGTGGTTCCAGTAAATTTAATGAACCTGGTGTTTTACTTTTTGTATAATTCAAAGGGTTATTGTGATGATCCCAGGCCACGTGCAAATAGCCATCGCCATCTGTCATTATACTTATAGAATTATGTGCGTCACGGATGTTACCTGTAAGGGCAGTTTTCTCTAGCTCCCATTTATCTGCTCCATGTGTTCGTTTTGCAAGCACCACTTTGCCTGATGGATCATAATAAGCCGCGTATTGATATTGCTTATGTGAAACAACAGAGTTCTTTCTGAAAACGACCGTATTGATGGTGGTGCCTGACCATCCTTCCCCAATAGGAACAACGCGTTGAGCCTCTATACAAGTGTTAATTAGAAAAAAAGCAAGCATGAATTTAAATCGCTTCACTTGATTTGAGATGATTGCATTTAAAGATACAATGAAAGCTTATCGATCAGGTTGCTGATGATAATTTCTTCCAGCCGTCTAATCTAAATATAAGTTGATGAGGCGCTGCTTCTTCGAATATAAATTTCCTTAACTTAATAATGAATTCAAGTTAGTAATTCAATTAAAATAAAATCATGCTTGCTATGGAAAAAGCTAAAACGTTATCATTAGCAGTCTTGTTTATTTTGCCACTATCGCTGTTTGCGCAAAAAGTATACACTGACCAGGCGATTCTTAAAATGTACAAAGGCTTGCGGGTGGCTGATGTTTCCGATGGGATGGATATTGCAGGACTGAAAGATGTTGGTTTAATGGATCAGCGCATCCAGGCGTTATGGAAAGATATCGACAGCTTTAAACATTTCTTTTGCGGAATTGCTGTAACAGCTCGCTATGTTCCTACAAATAAAAAAGTCCCCAATACAATGACTCCCGAAGAGTATGCAAAGTGGGAGGGAAGCTGGTACAACAGGATTTCACCCCAAACATATGAAGACTCAGTAAGGCCCGGTAAGGTGGTTGTGATCGACAACCAGGGTGATGGTGATGTAGGGTCTGTGGGATCGGCTAATTCACTTGCATGGGTACAAAAGGGCGCGATCGGAATCGTAAGCGAAGGCGGCGTACGTGATACCGACGAGATCATTAAGCAAGAGATCCCGGTGTATCAGGATCCACTGCAAAGAGGTAGAGGAATAAGGCCAGGGAGGAATGAGCTTGAATCCGTAAATAAACCGGTAGTTGTAGGAGGTGTCTTAGTGCGTCCCGGCGATATTGTTGTCGCCGATGGTGATGGCGTTATAGTTGTTCCGCGGGAATACGCAGAGCCTGTAGCTACGGCGGCGAGAAAAGTTCTTGAGGGCGATAAAGCTGCACGCCTGCAGTTGTACAAAGCAACAGGACGCCCGCTCGATCAAACTGTACTGCCTTCAAAGCAGTAATGAGTTAGGAGTCGCGAATCAGGAGTCAGGAGCTAGAAGTAGGAAATTAGCAGTACCCGAATGGCGGATTTGGAACAAAGCACTTCACAAAGCAATGTGTCAGGATAAGAAGTAGTCGGTCGCTGAAGGCGACTATTTGACTCGAGTAGAACTTAAAACTGAGAACGGAGAGCTTCTGAATCGTACCTCAGATCCCTGAGACTTCAGGCTTCCTGCTTCTGACATCGGTTATTCATTTAGTTATGTACTCCACAGCAGTTAGTGTTGCGGGTCCCCTTAATCCGGATGGCATCGGTTTCCACGCAGATGCATCGAATAATCCATTCTTTGAATTCTCTCTGCGCCTTGCCGGCATATTAATATTATAAAATTTCTTCCATTCAATATTGTTGCGATCCATATATGCAATTCGGTTAGCCATTAGGTTTGATACAATGATCTCAAGGTTGTTTGTTTGCTTAAAATTTTCTGTGGGAATAACTACCTGGAATTTTGGACCTATCAACGTCGCCATCTTTTGACCATTAAGAAAAACTTCCGCCGTTTCATTCACTTTTCCTAAATCGAGCAACCATGCCGGTGAATTACCAGGCGGCCTTTCAAAACTGATTGAATATTTTGCAGTACCGGAAAAGTTCTTGACATCATCCCCTTCCAAATCTGTCCACGATCCCAATTGATCGGCTGTGGTCTTTGTAGGAATAACGGGACCACCTTCCAAAAACTCCAACGTCCATTTTCCGTTTATTGTTTGTGCATCGGCAACAGGTTGAATATAGGGAAAGAGCGGTCCTGTTTTGTTTGTATTGTATGTGTGAACAATTGCAGATGCGGAAGGTTGCAGCTGAAGCAATACTTCGATCGCACCGCTTGCAGAGGCTCTCCATTTTGCCAAGCCTTTAATTCCTGTCATTGGGTCAAAAAGAGCTACTGCACTGGCTTTGGCACTTAGGGGAATCCATTCATTCACAGGCGTATCGGTTCGATTATTGATGAAGTAGATGGCCCCGTCGGTATCCTTTCTCCTGATTAAATTCAAACCTTTGGCGTTCACTGATTCTTTTCTTACACCCGCGGCAATAAGAAGATCAGAGATTTCGTCGCCAATCATAAATACTCCCTTACCGATGACCGCACGCTTGGTCTTGCCGTTCTCCATGAATTTTAGTTTATTAACCAGTGCCTGAAATGAGGTCCTTCTTTCTTCCAGTTTATACATTCCCGGAACGTCGGCAGGAAGATTTTTATAAACCAGTATTTTGGCTCCTGCGTTTGCCAGTTCCATGACTTTTTGAAATGATTTTTCAGACATGTATTTATTAGCGGGCAGTACGATGGTTTGGTAGGAGTTTCGGCCCGTTATGAGTCTGCCTCCGGAAAGGGAGATATTTTGTAGTTGCCTGTCGGAAAAAAAATCAAAAGCATAACCGTTGGCAAGCATCCATTCAGATAACTTCTGGAAATCAGTGCCATTAAATTCATGTTCCATGTTATCGAAATGCTGTAAAAGATTATTTCCTGGATCCTGGTATCTGTCAACCAACGGATAAAACATGAGTACGTCATTGTCGGGTGTCCCTTTCTGTAAAAAAGATTGTGTGCGTGTAATGTAGCTGTTCAAAGCATGAAAATCTTTCCATTGTGGATTGCTTTGGTTGAAATGTACTGCCGCATAAAACAGCCATCCGGGAAAATGCTCCGTCTTCGGTGAATAGTTTACACCGTGGTAGAATATATGATTCACGCCACCTAAGAAAAACAAGTCGACCACTTTCTTTACGTCGGACCAGGAAGAAAGAAAATGTTCATTCAACCATGTTGCCGATTCGGAGGAGATTAGTCGCTTACCCATTACATTACCCGCAGATGTTGCAAACTTGTATCTCGGTATATCATTTCCTTCCGTTTCCGGAATATCTATCGCTCCGTATAAATCGAGCAAGTTTGCGGGAGAACCATGCGACTGGTTTCGAATGATAGCAGATTTTGTATCGCCCCATTTTTTCCATTGTTTCGTGAAGTGTTCCAGGATCAATTCGTCAATCGTTGAACGGTAATCGTAGATAACCCTACCGCTTGTTTCCGCATCAGCCTTGTTAAACAAAGCCGGCAAATAGTTTCTTAAATCATATCCTCGTCTCTTTTGAAACTCTTCAAACAGTGTGGGTGTCCAGTTAGATTGGCCCCGGGCATCATCCACTTCATAGGAGTCATTGAATAAAGCGCGTATATATGACAGGTCATGATCTTTGAAGGCGTCGTCGAACTTCTTGAAATAATTTTTAACTGCTGCATTGCTGAAATGATCTATCGCATATCCTTCGCCGCCAGGAGCCGCACGCTCTACCATTTTTCCGTGAAGACCTTCGAACAGCGCATACAATGTCCATTTTCCCTCTGGCGCTTTCCAATATAGTTTTCCTTCAGCCTCCACTTCGGTGGTCAGATTTAAGATTGTTCCTTTATCGGCATAGGCCATCAATAACTTCAATGGAAGTTTACCTGGAAACTTTACCTGGTCCAATGCAAGAGCCTGGAGGTTTTTGTTGGCAGGGATTTCCCTGTTGACGTCTTCGATTTTTGGCTCCTCGTTATTCGCTACTCTTATCAAGGCCTCCTGTTCATAAGCGATTTTTTCTTTCAATTCTTCACCACCATCCATGGCGTAGGTTTTATACAGCACCGTTTTGCTTGCATCCTTTTCAGTAGTTGTTGGTCCTCCAAACGGCCATCCGGTACCGTTAGCAAGATCAAGTCCCAATCCCAGCCGCTTCGCTTCTTTTATCGTGTAATCAAGCATCTGCATCCACCGCGTCGATAAAAAGTTGATGAATTGTTTTTCATATCCCTTGACACCGTAGATCGGAGTGATTTCCAATCCTCCCAATCCTGCAGCTTGATACTCCTGCATGTTTGCGGTCAGATCTTTTTCGTTGACAGCACTTCCTTGCCACCACCATCTTGCCCACGGCTTTGTTTCCTGTGTTATAGTTGGCCAATGAACCTGGGAAATTCCAGCGTTGGAGAGGCAGGTAACTACAAACGTTACAAGTAAATTTTTCATGAAATATTTTTTAGTGTGAGTGGCCTGGAAGTCAGGAAGAGAAAGGTGCTGAGCGACGCAAGATAAAAGCAAATTGTTATAGCTTTCGATGGACATAAATATTCTGCTGACATAGCACTCATTGTCGATGACGTAAAGTAAGCGTTCATCGCCCTTCAACTATCCTGTTGCATCCTGAAAACAATTTGTTGCTGGCGGGAAAATTGAAGTCAATTACAAAAAATTTTATGTCTAAAGTCACGTATATATTCGTCATCGCACTATTGGGTTTTGGTTACGGTGGTGAAGTTAAGGTCAATGAAGAAAAACTGGATACTGCGGGCGCAAGCTTCAAAGAACCGTTAGGGAAGGAGTGGACAGTATAGGTGCAAAACTTGACAGGCTCGAAGATAAGCTCGACAAGGATGACACATTGAAAAAATAACTATAGTTGTCGAAGCGATATGTTAATCAATGTTCTTGCCTACGGGCTGACGAAATCGGACTACCTTCAGTTTTAACGTGGTGAGATGAAACCATAAAGTCGAAAGTCGACGAACTGATTATTAGATTATCCTTGCAACCGCACCAATAAATAATAGAAGGATGGGTTAGAAAGTTGCCTAACCCAATCCACTTGAATTTATAATCTTGAATTTTAATAACCTAGAAATTCATCTCGTCAGCACTCGGGCCATAACTGCCTGGTATCGGAATACCCAGGAGTCTTAGATATACTCCCAGCTGAGCGCGGTGGTGGGTGAGTTGATTCAGGGAATGACGGATGATCTCATATTTGTTCATCACGGCCAATATCTGTTTACCGTTTCGAAGAGTCCAGCTTGGTAATAGGTCTTCCTCGGTCGCCTTATTTAAAGAATCTTTTCCGCTTATATATGAGCGCTCGAGAATTTCCACCAAATCTTTTGCGCTGTTGATGGCAGTGGGAGTATATGGAGCTGTTTCGAAATCAACTTCGCTGGTATTCAGTCCCATTGTAATCCATGAGGGTAGCTCCGCGATATGAATTGCAAGCTGTTTCATCGAGGTACTTTTGGCGTGCGGTTTCCAATCAAATTTATCTTCTGCAATAAGCGGCAAAAATTTCCTGGTAACCTGTACTTCATAGTCGAGTTCTTTCAAAAGCAATGGTATGATTTGCATATTGCGTGTTTTAGAATACAAAGTAAATACGGGGTGCTGACAACCCTATGTCAGCAGGTTGAGATGCGAACCGGTTTTATTGCAGAATATTTTCATACAGGGGGTTTGATGTTTGTGGTGGTGGTTGTTTCTTATAATGGATCGGGTACAGGACGACTAACCACAAACTGCAAACCAAAAACTACAAACACTTTACTTGATACGAGAACGTTTAAAACATTAATTTCACACGACATGTCGATTCATTTTACAACAACTTCCGATGAGAATAATTTTCCGATTGTATTTAATAACAAAGACTACTACAGCGTCGGTTCATTTAGCATTCTTGAGTATTCTTTTAATCACCTTAAGCAACTGCGGAAGTTCCAAAGCGGTTTCAAGTCAATCGCCCGAGACCGGCCTCAAAAAGTTTCTGTTACGCGATGAAGGGCTGTCTCAACTAAGCTATGTCGATCGGGCACACCCCATATCGAACTGGCATGTTGCCATACCTGCCGGGCGTGACATTCAACTTGTGGGAAGCGATCGGGTACTGATTGGAACTGGTATGGGTTATGAGGAAAGAGAGATCGCTACTGGCAGGAAAGTGCACGAGCTGACGTCATTTGACGGTACAATTGCCGCGAGACGACTTCGCAATGGTAACACATTATTGGTCGGGCTGAACTGGCAGGGAAGGCAGGGCATAGTGTTGGTCGAAGTAGATAATAGTGCTGCAACAAAGAGACTAATTGTTTATCCGGGCTTCGCCTATGTGCGCCTTGTTCGCGAAACCGTTGCAGGTACCTTTCTGGTTACGGCCGATGATACGATTTTCGAAGGGAGTGCAGAGGGCTCTATTTTATGGCGCGCAAAAATTGTGGGTCATGATAAACCCCATGTGTGGCAGGCACTGCGTTTGTCGAACGGCCAAATAATTTCGAGTTCCGGTTTTGCTGCCAATTTTCAGTTTTTTGGGAAGGATGGCAAACTGGTTGATACTATTAGCGGACCCGCCAGCGTCCGGCCACATTTTTATGCTGGATTTCAGATCCTGTCAAATGATAATCTGGTTGTCACTAACTGGCAGGGACATGGGCCTAAGTTCGGTGGAAGTGGTGTACAACTTCTTGAGTACAACCGCGCAGGTAAACTGGTTTGGTCATGGAAACAAGACTCAACAAAGTTCTCATCTTTGCAAGGAGTAATTGTTTTGGATGGCCTTGACCCAAAATTTTTGCATGTGGAAGATGGAGACGGAAAGCTTGCTCCTATAAAATAGCCGAAACCAATTGCCGAAGTGATCCCTAATTTAGCTGCCTTTGACATTTCTTTAGTCGCAGTGTTTCTTGCTCTTCTTATCTGGTCACGAAGTGCTTTTCATGCAGGGCCTGCGCTTGCCTGCTACGTTTTATCCTAACCTGATTACAAAAAGAATATGAAAGTTAAAATTGGGTATCATTGGCTGTCCATAGATCAGGATCACCGTTTGTTTTTTTCTGTAAAACGAGGATCATATTGTTGTCTAATTTGTCCAGCTGAGTTACATTGGTGAGTGGCAAAGCTGTAAAGCTTACACCTGCCGTTCCTTTCACAGGCTGAGTCAGCGTTCCCTCAAATGAAGCGATATTTTTATAGTTCACTTTTGCGACAGGATGTTTGGTATTTGCCATCATGAGATATGAATTATTTCCATTTGATAATGTGATCATATCTATTGGCGAGTTACCGCTTCCCATTTCGGCGACAGCAGCAACCACGTAGAAATATGTCTTTTTCATATTCATGCGATTTTATAATGAATGGAGAAGGTAACTAAAAGTCCGGGAGTTTAAAGGTGCATACCAATTATAACGATCATAAAAGTGACTACGGAAAAAAAATCACCCACTCCAATATTTATTCGCGTGAATTGCTAATATGGGGATTGTTAATAATTCGTGTCTCTAATGTCTGAAAAAAAAGCAGCAACTTTGCGCCTCATTTTAAGTACTGTGTATGGCATCAAAGAATAAGGCGGCACTTGGGTTTATATTCGTAACACTTTTGATCGATATCACTGGTTGGGGACTAATCATCCCTGTTTTTCCAAAGCTGATCCGCGAATTGACAGGCGCCGATATCAGCACCATCGGTCGATATGGAGGCTGGCTTACGGTTGCATACGCGATTGTCCAGTTCTTCTTTGCGCCAATAGTGGGTAACCTGAGCGATCGCTATGGGCGCCGGCCTGTCTTGCTATTCTCATTGCTTGGATTTGGAGTTGATTACTTGTTTTTATCATTCGCACCATCACTGGGTTGGCTTTTTGTGGGACGCATCATAGCCGGTGCAACCGGTGCAAGCATCACTACCGCAACTGCATATATAGCCGATATAAGTACGCATGAGGACCGCGCCAAAAATTTCGGACTCATTGGTGCCGCGTTTGGACTGGGATTTATTATCGGTCCGGCAATCGGTGGCTTGTTAGGCGAATTTGGATCCAGAGTTCCATTCCTGGTTGCAGCCGGTTTAACACTCGTAAATACCCTGTATGGTTATTTTGTTCTACCCGAATCCTTGCCGAAAGAGAATCGAAGGAAATTTGAATGGAGCCGCGCCAATCCGTTCGGCTCATTGCAACATCTAGGCCGGTTTCCGGCTATCTGGGGGTTGATCATTTCACTTGTTCTTGTGTATATAGCGGCACACTCTGTGCAAAGTACATGGTCGTTTTTTACTATTGAGCGATTTCATTGGTCTGAAGGAATGATTGGTATTTCGTTAGCTGTAGTCGGTGTATTGGTAGCTGCAGTGCAGGGTGGTTTGATACGGATTGTAAACCCGATTCTTGGAAACGAACGAAGTGTCTACATCGGTCTTACTCTTTATGCGATCGGTTTATTTTTGTTTGCTTTTGCTTCGCAAACATGGATGATGTTTGCTTTTTTGGTTCCATATTGTTTGGGAGGAATCGCGGGGCCAGCTTTGCAGGCAATTATCTCCAGTCATGTTCCTTCTAATGAACAGGGCGAATTACAGGGTGCGTTGACCAGCCTGATTAGCGTCACAACCATTATAGGACCTTTGGTAATGACGAATCTGTTTGCATATTTCACCCGGCCAAATACGCTAATTCACTTTTCCGGCGCGCCATTTTTGTTAGGGGCGATTCTTATGTTAGGAAGTGCCGTTGTTGCGTATGTTGTATTGAAAAGGGAAAAAAAAGTTTTAAACACGAATTTGCGCTAAGAAAAGCATACGAATTTTCGCTCATCGACATGCCTTCGCGATATATCGACTCAATTAGCGGTAATTCGCGCTCCAAAAAAAAGCCTCCCGAAGGAGGCCTGATATCCGTTTTTCTATACCTGCCTGAATTTCTCAGTTTAGGTATGATGGGTATTTCTCAGCCTTGTAGTTGTGAAACACCCCGTGAAAAAAGATCCATTTATAGTACATATAATCGTGCCAGAAAACGGAGAACACGAATAACGGAGAACACGAATTAACACGAATACAGAAAACCACGAATTAACGCGAATAACGCAACCATTTAACACGAAGTCTTGACATTGCTGTACAAAAGAATCGCGGCTTTTAGGACAGAATCATTTCCGGAAATTCGTTCCAATTGGTGCAAGTTCGCGAATAAAAAAAGAGCCTCTCATTACAAGAAGCTCCTTTGATATCTCTTTTCTGTTCCTACGCCGGGATTATCCGGATCAGGTACGACGGGTATTTCTCAGCTCGTTAAAATTGTGAAGCACCCCTTGAAAAAAGACCTACTTTATAAGTATAAAATATCGTACCAAAATCTCACCCCCTGAATATCAAATGTCAGTCTTAAAACGTAACCACAAATCACTACATGGTGGGAATATGTCTCCACAATTTGCTACTCTTTAGGGATATTTCTGAAGTAGTTGTCGAACGACAAAGGTCCTCCTCCCTCAATCAGGAAAAATATCAACAATAACAATATCAAAATCGTGAACGCGAGTTCGGGACCTGAGCCAAGCACACTATTCTTGGTCAGGAATATCACCGCGCCCAGTAAAATCGGAAGCTGTAACATCACTGCATATCTGGTTAAAAGTCCAACAATGATCAGCACGCCGCCCAGCATGTGAGCCCAGGTGATGACGATCGGGAGCCACCAGGCTTTGGAGAAAACGGGATTATATTCAATGAATCGCTCAAGAATTGTGGCATTGACCATAAAGGAAAATCCTTTTATGAAAAGGCATAGGCCGAGCGCCACGCGTAATACCACCAGCCAGCGCGGATGATGGGTTAAACTCCACCGGTGTATTTGCTGAAGCGTACCCATATACTAAATTTTAAAGAGCGTGAAGAAGATGAAATTTTCTTCTTAAAGTTACATCATCGGCGCGGGCGTGTCCAATTAAATTTTTCTGGAATGGTATTTCATAATTCGGAAAAAACTTATCCTTACGTTGAAATATTTTCGCAGTGAACACGTTTAGTGTCCGTTACAACCCTTGGTATAATTCTTACATAAATACACTCTATGAAAAGACCCGTGATTCTATGGACTGTGGGATTAGCCGCGGTAGCTATTCTATTGTACGCTTTTGTGATTAGGGACAGTGGAAATAACCCTTCGACGATCAGCAAAGAGAGGGATACCGCTCTCAATCCGGAAAGGAAGGATACAACCGCTGATGCGGTCAGGTCTTCAACGACCCT
>DAINQQ010000186.1:0-11246 GCA_036742645.1 Flavitalea sp. | reverse complement strand
GAGCGGGAAAGTGACAGATAAGTTTAAGCTTAAGTTCAATATAGCTCAAAATAGATTGTTACTTCAATTTAATGGGTCATCATTTGCAGCCGAGAGTAAGATTAACGAGTTTGTAATGTATACGAAGAATAAAAAGGATTCTTTCGTATTCCGGAAAGGATATCCGATTACGGAAAGGGGAAATGAAGAAACCTTCTACCAGGTACTTGAGAAAGGAAAGGCGACTCTGCTGCGGCTGGCTGCAAAAGACATAGTTGAAGAAAAAGAAATCCTTGCTTCAAAGGTTTCCCGGCATTACGCCGATATAGAACTGTTTTATATTTTCCGGGAGGGGATGATGCATAAGGTCGAGAAAGAAACGACTCCCGTTCAGGATATCTTGTTAGACCGGAGGGATCAGTTGAAAAATTATATCTCCGAACAACAATTAAAAATGCGGTCCGCTGAAGACCTCGTCAAAGTCGTAAAAAAATATAACGACCTGCAATAAACTTTGTGTTCTGTCATCTTCCTGACATTTCCTCTTTTTCGGAGGCGTTATTTTTGAGTTTTAAATAAGCTCATGAAAAAGAAATCGTTTTTTCTCGCACTGATTATGGGAGCGTGCTTTTCAACTATTGCTCAAAAATCCGAAGTATTTATTGTGGACGGAAAAGCAGTAAAGGGCTTCGATCCCGTCGCATATTTTACAAAAGGCAAACCGGTTCAGGGTAGTCCCAAATTCGCTTATTCATGGCATGAAGCGAGCTGGCAATTTGTTTCTGAAGAAAACCTTCAAATGTTTAGGAAAAACCCGGAAAAATACGCACCCCAATATGGAGGCTATTGTGCATATGGTTTATCGAATGGTCACAAAGCTCCAACGGATACTGATGCCTGGACGATAAGGGATGGGAAGTTATACCTCAATTATAATAAGGATGTTCAAAAGGTGTGGAATCAAAAGCAATCTGAGTGTATCTTGAAAGCTGATAAGAACTGGCCTTCCGTTAAGGCCAAAGGTTGACGTTTCTACATCATGACTTCAATAAAAGATTTGCATCATTGAATGGATAGACCTAAATGAACCCATCTTTTCTTTCTCCAAAATTTGTGGGCCTGGCTGAGAAGACTTTTAACCACTGAAGAAAGAGCTGATGTTTTGACAACTCCCTTCACCAGCGTTATTCGCGAATGATTACTTCTTGATTTTGAATGCCGAAATGTCAAGCGATGGGTTAACTATGACGGTATCAATCTGGGTTGTGGAGTGTCCATACGCCCACGTGAACGGAAATGCCAGACCGCTTGCTGTTTTCCTATAGTTGGTATAAGTGGTTATGCTCTCCGTACCATCTCGCTGTGTTTCTATAGTCTGAAAAATCTGGTAGTTATCATCCAGATAATATAAAACCACCTCGCCCGATGCCTTTACTAACTTTAATCCTGAATACTTTTGTCCTTCTATCTCCTTAGTACCGATAGACTCAACCTGGTTCCCTTTAATTTTAAAGTCAACAAAAGGTCCCTGCAGGTCAAAATCCTGCAGTCCTTCCTGGAGTTCCTCCTGGGTCATCTGATGTGGCACTGAATCAGGCTGATTCGGAGAGAAAGTCCAGCCTTCAGTAGTGGTCCCGGTCTGATAATATTTTCTCCCTTCAAATTCCAATTCAACTTTAAACGCTTTTTGATGAATGCAATAAAAATGAATTGGCAACTCGAATAGGTCGGAGGCAGATCTGCCATGCATAATAACAGAGTTCAATGATTTGATTTTGTCCAGTCCGCCCCTTGCTTCAAAATGTTTTGAAAGGATATCGTCAATGGACTGCGCAGCGACAGTATTCATTAAGATGACTAAGGATGCTAACAGCAATGCAGGCCTCACAACTAACATATTTTGATTCTATGTAAAGATGAGCCCGGAACTGCGAATTGTAAAGTCGTAATTATCTACTGGTGGTTTCAACCTTGCAACAGGCGGTTATTATTTTATAAACCCCGTTTCATATTGGAAGCCCTGGCCCGATAGCTGAGCAAGTCATGATAAAAGAATTGTACTCAACCGCGCCGTTGCTGAAAAAGCCATGCAAGCAATTCTGGCTCCTTGAAGGCTTTCTTCCAGCTATCATGTTTTACCCCGCGGTATTCCGTGTACTTAACTTTTGCTTCAGTCGCCTTGAGTGCGGCAGCCATTTTGCGCGAATCATTCACATCTACTACAGGATCCCGGTCACCATGAAATATCCAGATTGGGAACGCTTTACCATACAACGAAGCCGTGCTTGGGTTGCCGCCACCACAGATCGGAAATGCCGCCGCAAAAAAGCCAGGCTTTCTCCACAAAAGCTCGAAGGTTCCCATTCCGCCCATTGACAGACCTCCTATATATATCTGTTTGGTATTAACATTTTTTGCCGTCGCCAAAGAATCCAAAAGTTGGGAAACCAGGCCGAGTGCTTTGTTCATCGGCACATCCGTCAGGTAATCGAATTTAAAGGAGGTAGAATCCGTTGCCGTATTCAAGATCCTCGTTCTTGCCCAGAAATCATTCAGGCTGCATTGAGGGAAAATAACAATTGAGGGGAATTTTTTCCTATTTTCCTCATTAAAAAATAAATCAGCACCATTTGTCAGTTGCTTTACGTTGTCCTTTCCTCTTTGCGCAGCACCATGAAGAAAAACAACAAGCGGATATTGCTTAGTGCTATCATAATTTTGTGGAAAAAGAATTCTGTAAGGAAGTGTATCAGTTCCGGCCGCGTAAAATCTCTTTTGAAACTTTAAGAGATCTTGTGTAAACGAGTCAGTAAAAGAGGCGCATAGCAATAACAGAAAGCCAATTTTTTTCATGACGGAAAGATAAAAATTTTGCCGATTTATTTATTACGGTTAAAAAATATAACATCGCTTTAGAAATATGTTTTTTCTAATCAATAAATATCCTCCTTTGTGTTCCTTGTGCAATTCCCCTTTGTGTTCCTGTGAGATCCTGATTGTAGAATCGAAGGATTCATGACGGACACAAAGGAAGACACAACGAACACAAAGAGAGGAAAGCTTTTTATGATATTACAAACAACCAGGCTATATGTTCGTCCATTCACCGAAAAAGATTTGGAGGTTTTTTTTGAGTTGAATGGTGATGAGCAGGTTATGCGATACATACGTACGCCAAAATCCAGGGAGGGGTCCGCCTTATTTTTGACAGAGGTTATAGATAATTATCAGAGATATCCAGGACTTGGAAGATGGGCCGTAATAGAAAAACTTTCGGATGCATGTATCGGGATGTTTTCTTTACTCACCCTGGAACATACAAATGATATTCACATCGGCTATGCTTTGTTCCCGAATCATTGGGGTAGAGGCTTTGCTGATGAGTTGGTGAAGGCTGGCTTGGAGCATGCATACAAAGAATTAAGACTTCCCTCAGTCGTTGCCGTAACACATTCTCAGAATCTCGCATCCCAAAAGATCCTGTTAAATAACAGTTTTGAATACACCGGTTTTTATAACACTGGAGAACGGAATGAGTTTCTTTACCGGCATAATGAGGGACCGGATGTTCAGAATTCCGGGTGAACACCTATGTAGTTGTGTGGACTAATCTTTTTCAACTCTTTTCTAACCGCGGCCGGGATCTTGAGTGTGTTAATGAATTGGTGCAACGTTTCCTTTGTGATTCGCTGGTTGTTTCGCGTTAATTCCTTCAAAACCTCGTAAGGATTGGGGTAGTTTTCTTTTCGAAGGATCGTCTGAATAGCCTCTCCAACAACGGCCCAATTTTCTTCGAGGTCTTCATCAATAGCTGCCTCATTTAATATTAGTTTATCCAAACCTTTTTCGATAGAACGGAACGCGAGGACCGTATGAGCAAAAGGAACACCCAGGTTTCTTAAAACGGTTGAATCAGTAAGGTCTCTTTGTAAGCGGGATATCGGCAGTTTCCCTGATAAATGTGCGAGGACAGCGTTTGCAATTCCGAGATTGCCTTCTGCATTTTCGAAATCGATTGGATTTACCTTATGTGGCATGGCAGAAGATCCAACTTCTCCTTTATTGATCTTTTGTTTAAAATAATCCATCGAAACATAGGTCCATACATCCCTGCAAAAGTCGAGGAGGATTGTATTGATGCGTTTCATGCTGTCGAAATGCGCAGCGAGATTATCATAGTGTTCGATCTGTGTCGTGAACTGTTGTCGTTGCAGGCCTAATACTCCTTCAATAAATTCATCAGCCAAGGCAGGCCAGTTTTTTTTCGGGAATGCGATATTATGCGCATTAAAATTTCCTGTAGCACCCCCAAACTTCGCCGTAAAAGGCACCTGGATAAATAATTCCACCTGGTTCTCGATACGTTCCACAAATACCATCATTTCCTTTCCAAGGTTGGTGGGACTCGCCGGTTGTCCATGTGTACGTGCAAGCATGGGAACATTCTGCCATTCGATCGCGAGCAATTCTATCTGCCTGTTTAAATTCAGAAGGTTAGGGAGGTATTCAAATTCCGTTGAATGTTTCCATAATAAAGGAATCGCCGTATTATTGATGTCCTGCGATGTAAGTCCGAAATGAATCCATTCTTTGAGAGCCTCAGCTTTTCCCGAATCCAGTTTTTGTTTCAGGAAATACTCTACAGCTTTGACATCATGGTTCGTTGTCTTTTCAATCTTCTTAATGTCTTCAGCGTCGTTCAGGGAAAAATTTTCAGTGAGCTCACGCAGCGTATTTCTCAGCGATGCAGGGATCGAAAAGAATTTTCTGTCAGCCAGGAAAAGGAAATATTCAACCTCCACCAACACCCGATATTTCATCAAAGCGTATTCAGAGAAATATTCATCGAGATGATGCACCTGCTTCCGATATCGCCCATCGATAGGAGAAATGGCAGTAAGATCGTGTAGTTCCATATTTATCTTTTCATTACGAAGTAATTTGAAAATTTGACGATTTGAAAATTTGAAAATGTAATAATACGTCTAAACGATAGCGAGTTAACACTTCTCTGCCCTCGCTTGAGGATACCTATAAAATTTTCAAATTTTCAAATTTCAAATTTTCAAATTTTCAAATTTTCAAATCCCCTAGTTCTTCGAACATTATCTTTGCCCCGTAAAATTAATCAATTGAAGAAGATAAAGATCGGAATAGTTAACTATCTCAATACAATCCCGCTATTATATGGAATTAATAAGTCACCTGTCAGGGATTCTGTCGAACTGATCTACGATTACCCTTCTAATATCGCTTCCTTCCTTATCGACGGCAAAATTGATATTGGCTTAGTGCCCGTAGCCATTCTGCCAAAGCTAACTGAATTTCACGTTCACACTGAATATTGTATTAGTTGCAATGGCCCCGTCGCATCGGTTTGTCTATTCAGCGAAGTTCCAATTGAAAATATAGAATCTGTCTTACTCGATTATCAAAGTCGTACTTCTGTCGCGCTGTTGAAGATCCTGTTGCTGAACTATTGGAAAATCAAACCGGAGCTCGTTGATACTGCTTCCGATTATCGGTCATTGATCAGAGAAAGTACCGCTGGTCTGGTCATTGGCGACCGATCCTTTGAGCAAAGAAAAAAATCGCGTTATGTATATGATCTGGGAGAAGCCTGGAAGCAATACACAGGCTTACCGTTCGTATTTGCAACCTGGACGAGTACAAAACCGATCGATCAAAATTTTATTAAGGAATTCGACAAGGCAAACGCTACCGGTGTTCAAAGTATACCACATATCATCGAAACTGTTCCTTATTCTTTATTTGATATGAAGGAATATTTTACAAAGTATATTAGTTACAGGCTGGATGATGAAAAGAGGGAAGGGTTAAACCATTTTTTGGAGTTACTAAAGGCTAGCGGATGAGCATCAGCATTCCCTTTCCATAAATTTCACCACAGAAGGAACTACCCCTGATGAGGTAAACATATCCGCCTGTTTTTCTGGACAAAATCATCGGTATCTCGCGTTCCCTTTATTTAATTAGTTTTGCGGCAACAAAAATTTATGAAAGTAGTCATTCTGGCCGGTGGGCTGGGAACGAGAATCGCTGAAGAAACAGAGACTCGTCCGAAACCCATGGTTGAAATAGGGGGTAAGCCAATCCTTTGGCATATTATGAAAGGATATAGCCATTACGGGTTTAATGATTTTGTTATTTGCCTGGGATATAAAGGCTACCTGATCAAGGAATATTTTATGCATTATTATATGCATAACTCCGATATAACCATCGAACTGGGAAGTAACAAAGTCGATATCCATTTTACAAATGCAGAATCGTTCAGGGTTACACTTGTTGATACGGGGCTGAATACTAAAACTGCAGGCCGTCTGAAGCGCGTTCGGAAATACCTCGGCGAAGAAGATTTCATGCTAACGTATGGAGATGGCGTTGCAGATGTTGATCTACAGGAACTGGTCCGGTTCCATCGTGCACATGGCAAAGTGGCTACGGTTACAGCAATTCAACCCGAAGCCAGGTTCGGCGGGATGGAATTAGGCAAAGACGGGCAGGTTGAAAGCTTCAAGGAAAAGCCGAAAGGCGATGGCAAATGGATTAATGGTGGATTTTTTGTACTACAGCCTTCCGTGTTTGATTATCTCGAGGGTAATATGGACGATGTCATGTGGGAGGACGGCCCCATGGAGAAACTTGCGAATAGTCGTCAATTAATGGCTTACAAGCACCAGGGATTTTGGAAATGTATGGATGCGATGCGCGACAAACTTGAGCTCGAAGCACTCTGGCAAAATAATCATGCTAAATGGAAAATTTGGTGAGCTTTCAGCATTTCAAATCCTTTTATCAGGGGAAAAAAGTTTTTGTAACAGGTCATACCGGTTTTAAAGGTGCCTGGTTGATGGCGTGTCTTCATGAGATGGAAGCTATACCCAAAGGTTATGCCCTGGCACCAACTTATGAAAATGGTTTGTTTGGTATCCTTGAGCCCTTACGGATCGGCGAATCTGTAATAGCTGATATCCGGGACAGGCAAAAACTCAAAGATGAAATCCTTTCTTTTCAACCGGACTTTATTTTTCACCTTGCTGCGCAGCCGCTTGTGCGCCGATCATACGAGATCCCGGCAGAAACATTTGATGTGAATGTTACGGGCACGGCGAATGTTCTTGAAGCAGCGGGATCGCTGCAAAAAAAATGCAGCGTGATCGTTATCACGACCGATAAGGTGTACGAAAATAAAGAGGAGGATATTTTATATAAGGAAACAGATACTCTTGGAGGTTATGACCCCTATAGTGCCAGCAAGGCATGTGCAGAGTTGGTTGTGAACTCGTTTAGAAACTCATTTTTCAATCCCAGGAACGATACACAGCATAAACCGTCGTTAGCGAGTGTACGGGCCGGAAATGTTATCGGTGGAGGTGATTGGAATAAAGATCGTCTGGTGCCTGATATCGTTAAATCACTAATGCTTCCCGAAGTCATAAAGGTGAGAAATCCAAAAGCTGTTCGTCCATGGCAGCATGTGCTGGAACCGATTGCGGGATATTTGCAACTGGGAAAATTATTATATGAAAGCCCGGAAAGATATGCTCAGGCTTATAATTTCGGTCCCATGCCAGGAGACCATCTTAGCGTCCAGGAATTCGTTGAAACAGCTATATTATCGTGGGGTGTGGGCGCGTGGGAAGACGTTTCGGATCGTGCTCAACCGCATGAGGCAGGATTACTCAAGCTTGATATTTCAAAAGCAATGAAGGAATTGAACTGGAAACCGAAATTCAAGGCTTCTCTTGCTATTGAGTGGACTCTTAACTGGTATAAAAAAACGCTTGACAAACAGGCGTCGTATACCCTGCAACAAATCAACGAATATTTTACACAATGATTTTTACACCCACGCCGTTGACAGGTAGTTATGAGATAACCCTCGAACCAAGAGTCGACAGCAGGGGTTGGTTTGCAAGGGTTTTTTGTAAGGATGAATTTGCGCAAATAGGGCATACCCGGGAATGGGTTCAACTAAACCATTCCTTCACCGTAACAAGAGGAGCGATCAGGGGCCTGCACTTTCAACATCCTCCTTTTTCAGAAATAAAAATGGTAAGATGTATTGCGGGGTCTGTATTTGATGTTATGATTGATCTTCGGAAAGGATCCGACACTTTCTTAAGATGGTATGGAACAGAACTGTCTGCTGATAATAAAAGGATGCTGTATATACCGGCAGGCTTTGCGCACGGGTTTCAAACATTAGCAGACAATTGCGAATTGTTATACCATCATTCGGAGTACTACAAGCCGGCGGCAGAAGCAGGAATCAGGTATAATGATCTAATGATAGGGATTGAATGGCCGTTACCGCTTGCAGAAATATCAGAACGTGATTCTGCACATCCTTTACTTACGCCACAATTCAAAGGTATTTAAATATGCTATGTAGATTTTGTAAGACACCATTGGAAAATGTTTTTATAGACCTTGTGAATGCGCCTGCATCCAATTCATTCCTGACTTATGGGCAGCTGAACGAACCTGAAGTGTTTTATCCATTGAAAGTTTTTACATGTCGTGAATGCTTTCTGGTACAACTTGATGAATACAAGAAATCTGATGCCATATTCAACAGCGATTATGTATACTTTTCGTCTTACTCAACTACCTGGCTTTCGCATGCCAAAGCATATACGGAAGAGATGGTCAGGCGTTTTAATTACAACCAACAATCACAGGTCATAGAGCTCGCTTCAAACGATGGTTATCTGTTACAATACTTCCTCGAAAAGAATATCCCTGTGTTAGGCATTGAACCGACAGCCAATACTGCGGCTGTAGCTATTGAAAAGGGTATCGACACAGTGGTCGATTTCTTTGGGACAAAACTTGCTAAAAAGCTGGTCGAACAAAATAAAAAAGCTGACCTGCTGCTGGGCAATAACGTCCTGGCGCATGTGCCGGACATTGTCGATTTTGTTGAGGGAATGAAAATCAATCTCAAAGAGAACGGAGTAATCACTATGGAGTTTCCACATCTTATGCAGTTGGTAGAGAACAATCAATTCGACACCATCTATCATGAGCACTTCTCGTATTTGTCATTTCTTACAGTGAAGAAAATATTCGAAGAGCAGAACTTAGCGTTATTCGATGTGCAGGAGATACCGACGCACGGCGGATCACTACGCATTTTCGCAAAGCACAAGACGGATCCAACCAAACCGATATCTCAGAATGTACTGGATCTTTTAAGAAAGGAGGATGAAAAGGGGATGAACAAACTCGATTATTATAATAATTTTCAGCAAAAAGCGGAAATGATAAAAATGGATTTGACATCGTTCCTGATCGATCAAAAAAAAGCGGGTAAAAAAGTAGCCGCTTACGGTGCGGCGGCGAAAGGAAACACACTGTTGAATTATTGCGGGATAAAAAATGATTTGATAGAATTTGTCGTTGATGCAAACCCGCACAAGCAGAATAAATGGCTTCCCGCAAGCCACATTCCCGTTGTCCACGAAGAGACCTTGAAAGAAGCAAAGCCAGATTTTGTAGTCATTCTCGCCTGGAACCTTAGAGAGGAAATCGTGCGTCAGCTTTCCTATATCAGGAATTGGAATGGCAGGTTTGTTATTGCAATTCCGGCATTAGAAATCATTTGATCGATGAAGCAGAAAGTACTCGTTACCGGAGCCAGTGGATTTATTGGCAACCACGTTGTTCAGCGGTTGCTGCAAATGAATTGCTCAGTTATTGCGACTTCGGCAAACGAGCAAAAAGCAAGACAACATGAATGGTTCAATGCAGTAAGATATATTCCCTTTGATTTTAGTGAGATTTCTGAAGTGGTTGATTATTATAATTTTTTTGAAAAACCCGATCGGTTAATTCATCTTGCATGGGAAGGGTTGCCAAATTACAAGTCCTTATTTCATATTGAAGAAAATCTTCCGCGTCATTTTACATTTTTGAAAAATTTGATCGGGGGCGGATTGCCTGATATCACCGTTACCGGCACCTGCCTTGAATATGGATTACAGGAAGGGACATTGTCGGAAGATATGCCTTGTTTTCCTTCAAATCCATATGCTATTGCAAAAGACAGCCTTAGAAAGTTCGTGGAAGAACTAAAGAAAACGCGGGCAATCAATTTTAAATGGATACGGCTGTTTTACTTGTATGGCAAAGGTCAAAATCCTAATTCCTTACTTTCGCAATTAGATAAAGCTGTCAAAGCCGGTGAAGCGCTGTTTAATATGAGCGGGGGCGAGCAGGTACGTGATTATCTTCCTGTAGAAGAAGTGGCATTCATTATTGCGACGGCTGCACTACAAGAAAACATTACCGGTATTATTAATTGCTGCAGCGGTGAACCAGTCTCAATCAAAAAATTCGCTGAGGACTATTGTAACAAAAACAAGATTTCCATAAAACTGAATCTTGGATATTACCCCTACACCGACTATGAGCCGATGCGTTTTTGGGGTGATACACAAAAATTAAAAGACATAATGGAAACAGCTCGAGCAAGTCAATAATTGAAGGCAATATAGTAAGCAAATGAGCGATATAAAAACTAATGAGAAGATGACTGACCCGATCAGGCAGTTTCATGAGGAAAAGGAAAACCGGATCCATTCTTACGGTACTAATCATGCATTAAGGGATGCTGCAGCGCAGTTCAATGTTCAATCAAACAAAGCGCAATATTCATACAACTTTTCCTGGATGGGCAGACCCATCATCCAGTATCCCCAGGATATGATTGCAATGCAGGAAATCATCTGGCAATTGAAGCCTGACCTTATTATTGAAACGGGGATTGCGCATGGGGGATCATTGATTTATTACGCGTCCATAATGGAGTTAATCGGCAAAGGTGAAATTGTTGGAATTGATATTGAGATTCGTGAGCATAACCGCAAGGAGATTGAGAACCATCCGATGTACAAACGGATAAAGATGGTCGAAGGGTCATCGATAAGTCAGGACACCGTTGATGCCGTCAAGAAGCTTGTTAGCGGAAAAAAGACCGTCCTTGTATCACTGGACTCGAATCACACACATGAGCACGTGCTAAGTGAGCTAAATTTGTATTCTCCCTTTGTTACTCCAGGATCATATATCGTAGTGTTTGACACAATTGTAGAGGACATGCCGGATAATTATTTACCAGGACGTGCCTGGAGTCGGGGCGATAATCCTAAGACGGCAGTTTGGGAGTTTTTGAAACAAAACCCGGACTTCGAAATAGATCATGCGATCGATAATAAATTACTCATCAGTGTTGCCCC